>JAZQRD010000136.1:0-11923 GCA_045629405.1 Sphingobacterium sp.
TGATACTATCTTTGTATCACAATAAAAGTCCTAATAACTGCGGAAGTGGCGTAATTGGTAGCCGCACCAGACTTAGGATCTGGCGCCGCAAGGCGTGGGGGTTCGAGTCCCTTCTTCCGCACTTGATATCCTCCCGAACAACTGACATCGGGAGGATTTTTTTTTTATATTTGCGAAAATAACGCTTAAAAAGTATGAATATTTCACATCAGAAAATTGACGAAATCAACGCGAAAATTACCGTTGATTTAGCCCCTGAAGATTATAACCCAGCAGTAGACAAAGCTATCAAACAACAAGCTAAAAGTGCAAAATTGCCTGGTTTCCGTCCTGGTTTAGTTCCTACTGGACATATCAGACGTACTTATGGTAAAGCGATCTTGTTAGATGAAATCAATCGTGTAGTTAACGAAAAAATTTCCGCATATATTACTGAGCAAAAATTAGAAGTATTAGGTCAGCCACTTCCTTTAGAAAGTGCGGATGATGCTAATTACAAATGGGACTTCAAAGATACTTTTACTTTTAACTACGAAATCGGTCTAGCACCTGAATTCGAAATACCTTTCACAGCAGAAACAGAATTCCAAGAATTCGACATCAAAGCTGATGATGCTACTTTAGCTGAGCGTATCAAAAATTTACGTCGTAGCTATGGTAAAATGACGAACCCAGAAGTTTCTGAAGAAGGTGATGTATTATATGCTACTTTGACTCAAGAAAAAGAAGAAGGTATCGAAAAAACTACTTCAGTGCGTACTGATATCATCGAGGACGCTGAAGTGAAAAAAGCTTTAGTAGGTCTTAAAAAAGATGAAAGCGTTAAAATCGATATTAAAAAAGCATTCAAAGTTGCTGATTTAGCTCGTATTTTAGGTATACCTGAAGAAGAAGCTGAAAACTTAGACGTAACTAATTTTGAGGTTACTGTTAAAAATATTAATCGTTTAGAAGAAGCTGATTTAGATCAAGAATTCTTCAACAAATTGTTCGCTGAAGGTGAAGTAACTACAGAAGAGCAATTCAACGAAAAAGTTAAGGAAGAGGTTGAAAACTTGTTCAAGCAAAATTCTGCTCAGAAATTACGTAACGATATGTATACTTTCGGTATGGATAAAGTTGACGTTAAATTCCCTGAGGATTTCTTAAAAAGATGGTTAGCTGCTACAAACCCTAACTTATCAGTTGAAGAAATTGAAGAAGGATTTGCTGATTTCGTTTCTAATTTAAAATGGACTATCATCGAAAACCGTATCGTTACAGCTAATAACTTAGAAGTAAAATACGATGAGGTTGTTGAGTTAGCAAAAGAACGTATCTACGCTCAAATCAAAATGTATAACATTAATGATGAGCCTACAGATGAGCAGTTAGGTCAGTTTGCTTTACAATTATTATCTGATAAAGAACAAGCTAACCGTTTGTTTGAAGAGGTTAAAGCATTAAAAGTATTTGATTTCTTAAAATCAACTGTGAAAGTTAACACAGAAGAAATAAACTTTGTAGACTTCGAAAAATTAGATAAATAAGAATCCAAAGATTTTTAATATAATTTAGAGAGCTGACCAAATGGTCAGCTCTTTTTTTTAATTTTATATTTAACACTATACATACAAGATATTATTAAGATGATTATTCGCCAAGCCAGATCTACTGATGCTGAACAAATTGCTGAATTGATTAATCTCGCTATGTTAGAGATTACGTATCAATTTATTGGTCGAGAAGATATTAAAGAAGCAAATAAGTTTATAGAAAGATTTGTATCCCTAGAAGATAACCAATACTCCTATGAAAACATCCATATTCTCGAAGAGGATGGACAGATAGTAGGGCAGATATCTATCTATAATGGTGCTTTACTTAAACAATTAAGACAGCCTGTATTAGATTATATTTATAAAACATATAATATCGATTATAGACCTGCAGATGAAACACAATCAGGTGAATTCTACATCGACACCTTTGCAGTACATCCATCTACACAAGGAAAAGGATATGGAAAAAAATTGCTCCAGTTCGCAATAGACAAATTCGCCATAAAAGAAAGTAAAAAATTAGGACTTCTAGTCGACAACGACAATCCTGATGCAAAGCGTTTATACAAACGCTTAGGATTTGAAGTTATTAATGAAGTAGAAATATTTGGTAAAACAATGGAGCATATGCAATTAGGATAAGCTCCAACAAACACTAAAATTGAATATTGTAACCAATAGATGCTCGCGCAAATGGATATTCTCTATGAAAATCTTGATACTTTACATCCTTAAAATGCCCATCTAATGAAAAGTAACCTGATGCAAAGTTCAACGAAAATCTTTTCAATAAACGCACACTAGCTTCCAAGGTGGCTGCATGTATTAAATAATAGGAATCGTTACCAGAAATTGTATGAAAATATCCTCCGTTATAATTTCCTGATAAAAGGAATCTATTTAATAAACTTAATTCTCCCTTGAATCGATAGGATACTCCAGATCCATAGTTATAATTGCGACTATCACCATACAAGAGATATGGGTCAGGTACTGCAGCTAGTAATACTGCGCCAGCTCCAACAGATAAATTCAATTTATTTTCCTTTTTGTAGGTAAATTGAGAATTCCAATTATATACTAAACTCTGACCACCATAAAAGAATGCATCGTTGTTATATACATCATAGTGAGCATCCAACGTACCAAAATGCTGCCCTCTTTTGGTCTTAAAAAATTCTGCTCCTTGTAATAGTGCATGCACATTTATAGCATTGATAAAAGTTGAATCGCCGTTACCGACTTCAAAATTAACAGAAAACTCATCAAAAGGCCTTTTCCAATTGTGGTCGCCATTTTTATAATGAAAACGTAGACGACTATAAATTGAATTCTTTCCCTTTGTTAAAAAGTCTCCTTCTCGTGCATCAAACCGCCTATAACCCATATCAAATTCAGCACTTATAATGGATGAATCTACAGCATAATAATCATCCACTTTTTTTCCCCATTTCCCATCGAGCCAACGATTCAAACTATTTACAGGATTTACTAACAACGCAACGATTTCATTCCCCACCATATTACGTCCATTACGATTTCGAGCAAGAATATTTCTAGATACCCTATGTGTCATCTCCCCCAAAATAATACCTCCAAAGGTCGTATTCACTAAGTCATTGATAGATGGGTGCTGGGTCTCTCCCGCTGTCTCCCATATATAGCTACCTGCTAATGTTGCGGCACTTGATTGATAAAAATTATAACCGTTACTTCGAAATGCATTGAAATACAAATTTCCATGAAAAGGATGGTCAATCTGATTTGTTGAAAACTGATTATCATCCCAATCCCAAGCTGATATTCGTTGATGATCTAAAAAATTTTGGAATGTAATATATGAATATGGATCTCTCGTAATAAAACGGTTGAAGGTAGCCGGAAAGGCTTGCGCTAAAAACCATTGTGCACTAGCACGCCAAAAATGTTTTTTACGAGTAGGAATTAATTCCTGATTTATCACATTTTTTTCAACCTTAAATTTATCCTCTAAAAGTATTGGCTTCCAAAGATTTTGTACGATTTGTGGAGTGCTATCGATTAATACTAACGAATCTATTGTCTTACCTATCGAAGGCAGACTAATATGTAATAACGTTATAAAAGTTAATAAAAGAAATAAATCTTTCCTCATAGACTTACAAAAATAATACGATGAACAATAATTAGTAACAACAAACTCTGAATAAGACATTATAGTTACAGAACATCCAAATTTCAAAAGTTGTTTTAAAACTAAGAAAGGCCTAATTGCACATTAGACCTTTCTTAACTTCATTAATTAATAACCTAGTACATCGGTACTTCGATAACTAAAAATTTTGTTAATGAATCAGCTTTAAACTGAATTTCATTAGTATCTGTTACACCTACAGCATCTCTAGTATTCAATACCTCACCAGCTACTACAGCATCACCATCCAACACAAATACATATACACCATTACCCTCTTGTTTTAAAGTATACGATAATTCCTGACCTGCTTCCAAGTCTGCTAAATGAAACCATGCATCCTGATGTATCCATGTACCTTCATCTTCTGCTGAAGGTGAGATTATTTGTTGAAATTTATTATGTCTTCCAGCTGGATCTATTTGAATCTGATCATATCTAGGAGTAACATTTTGCTTGTTTGGAAACAACCAAATCTGTAAAAATTTGACTGCTTCTGTCTCACTAGCATTATATTCGCTATGTTGAATTCCTGTACCAGCACTCATGACCTGTACTTCATTTACCGAAATTGTTCCTGAATTGCCCATGCTATCTTGATGAGCTAATGAACCTGCTAATGGTATTGAAATAATCTCCATATTGTCATGAGGGTGCGCACCGAAACCATTGCCACCTGCTACATGGTCATCATTCAATACGCGTAATGCACCAAAGTGCATACGATTAGGGTCATGATATCCTGCAAAGCTAAATGTGTGAGCACTTTTTAACCAACCATGATCTGCAAAACCTCTACTTGCTGCTGTATGTACTATTGTTTTCATTGTTATTTCTCCTATTCTTTCTACAAAGATAACGTTGCGTATTATCAGAATTCTTAATCTAGATTAAGAATTAACCTCGCATGCGCTCTGCACGAAGTTTACTTAAAAATTCGGGTGTGATACCGATATATGAAGCAATCGCTTTCTGTGGAATTGTATTGATAATGGTTGGATACAACTCACAAAATTTCTCATACCTATTTCTAGCTGTTAGCGTCAAATAATCTATAGTACGATAGTTGCTCGCTGCGAGTGCATTCTCTGTTAATATGCGAAAGTAGCGTTCTAATTTTGGTATGCGATCAAATATACTTAATTGACAATCGCGACTTAAAACTAATACTTTAGAATCTAATAACGCATCAATATTTAATACTGATGGCCTATTCTTAATATAAGACTGAAAATCTGCAATCCACCAATTTTCCGGAGCAAACTGTAAATTATGCTCATTACCATCCCTATCTATTGCGAATGAACGCAAACATCCCTCCACTACAAATGCGGAATATACGCCCACCTCACCAACACGTTGTAACATTTTTTTTCGTGGGATTTCTTTCACTTTGACCAATTCCTTGACTACTAATATTTCGTCTGGTGTGAGAGGTGTGATACTTTGAATGTGGCTAATTAATTTCTCTATCATTACAAAAAAGGACGACTAAAAGTCGTCCTTACTAAATTACTATTTAATTTCTGTATAGCCAATTCCCATATTTTGAAATAAGAAGGCCCATTTGTCTGCATGTTCTGCAATCTGCATTTGAGTAGATTTACCAGCTCCATGACCAGCGTTAGTATCAATTCTAATCAAAACAGGGTTCGTGCCCACGTGATACTCTTGCAATCTGGCCGCAAACTTAAATGAGTGTGCTGGCACGACTCTATCATCGTGATCCGCAGTCAACACCATAGTTGCAGGATAATTGGTATCAGGTTTTAATGCATGATAAGGAGAGTAACGATATAGATACGAGAACATCTCTTTACTGTCATCCGCTGTACCATAGTCAAATGCCCAACCTGCTCCAGCTGTAAATTTATGATAGCGTAACATATCCAATACGCCAACTGCTGGAAACGCTACTTTAAATAAGTCAGGGCGTTGCGTCATTGCCGCTCCTACAAGTAGACCTCCATTGGAGCCTCCAGCTATAGCTAGTTTTTCTGAAGATGTATATTTTTCAGTTACCAAGTAATTTGCAGCAGCTATAAAATCATCAAAAACATTTTGTTTATTCAACTTAGTACCAGCAACATGCCAATGCTCACCATATTCACCGCCACCACGAAGATTTGCTACAGCATAAACGCCACCTTGCTCTAACAAAATAATATTAGCCGTGCTAAAAGATGGTGTTAGAGAAATATTAAATCCACCATATCCATACAGTAGTGTAGGATTATTACCATCAAGCTTCAGACCTTTTTTATGGGTAATGATCATAGGAACTTTCGTTCCATCCTTTGATGTGTAAAAAATCTGTTTAGATTCATAATCTTCTGGATTAAACTTCAAACTTGATTCTTTATATAAAATTGAACTTCCTGAAGTTAGATCGTACTTATATATAGTCGTAGGGTGTATGTAAGACGTAAAAGAATAATAAATCTCTTTATCCGTAGGCTTTCCAGCAAATCCTGACGCTGTACCTACACCTGGCAATTCGATTTCACGTTCCAACTTACCGTCAAGATTATACTGTTTAACCGTTGTAGTAGCATCTTTAAGATAAGATGCGAATATTTTTCCACCACCCAATGAAGGACTTAATACTTGCTCCGTATGAGGTATCAAATCAACCCAATTATCTGGTGTCGGTTTATTAAAATTAGTAGTTATTAATTTTCCATTTGGAGCAGCTAACTCTGTATAAATAATTAAATTATCATCCTTGTTATCAACAACATAATGATTCTTCTCGAAATTATTTACAACTGTAATGAAATCACTATTTTCTTTTGATAAATCTTTTATGTATAATTCATTTCCAGAAGTAGTATTTGCTGCTGAAACCACTAAAAATCTTTCATCTTGTGTCAAATATGCAGAAATATATCTTCTAGGCTTAAGCTGTCCTCCAAAAACCATCATGTCTGTAGACTGTGGTGTATTTAACCTATGGAAGTATACTTTATGCTGGTCTGTCATGGCAGATAATGCAGAACCATCCTTAGGTTTATCATATGAGCTATAATAAAAACCTTCATTTCCTTTCCAAGCCAAACCTGAAAATTTGACATCGACTAATGTATCACCTACCACAGACTTATCTGATGTTCGAAGTACAATCACTTTTCTCCAGTCTGAACCACCTTCTGATATTTGGTAAGCTACTAGTGATCCATCCTTACTGAATGATATACCAGCTAATGATGTAGTCCCATCGTTAGAAAAAGTATTAGGGTCTAAGAAAATTTCTTCTTGACCTGTATCACCCTTTTTACGATATAACACAGATTGATTTTGTAAGCCGTCATTCTTATAATAGTATATATATTCACCTTCTTGAAAAGGTGCAGAGAATTTTTCGTAATTCCATAACTGCTCTAATCTATTTGTGATTGCTTGACGAAATGGAATTTGTGATAGATAATGTTGAGTTACTTCATTTTGAGCTGTAACCCAATTTTTAGTATTTTCAGATAAATCGTCTTCTAACCATCGATATGGATCTTCTACAGACACACCAAAATAGGTGTCTACTTGATCCCCTTTTTGTGTAGTAGGGTAATTATTAACCTTGATATCTTTCATTGGATCTATTATACTTTTTTGTTGTTGGCAGCCAAATAAGGCAATGCTCAGTAATAATAAACTATATTTTCGCATACTTAATTAGGATTATGTATCAAATCTAAATATTTATATTTTGATATTGAACATGACTTGAGATTGACTTACACATTTTGTGTATTTTTACAACACCATGTACAAACGCAATAAAATATACTTCGCTTCAGATTTTCACCTAGGATCATACCCGGTGAGGAAATCAAAAGAACGCGAACTTAACATTATAAAATGGCTTGACCATATAAAGCATGATGCAAGCGAATTGTATCTTGTTGGCGATATATTTGATTTTTGGTTTGAATATAAAACAGTAGTCCCTAAAGGATATATTCGATTTCTTGGAAAACTTGCGGAACTAGTGGATACGGGCGTAAAAATAACGTTATTCAAGGGTAATCATGATATGTGGATGTTTGATTATTTTAAGGAAGAATTGAATGCTACAATTATATCTGATGAGTTATGTCTTACACTCAATGGAAAACGTTTTTATATACATCATGGTGATGGACTTGGCCCTGGCGATAATAAATACAAATTTTTAAAGAAATTCTTTAGAAGCCTATTTTGTCAATGGCTATTTGCGCGCCTACATCCTAATCTTGGTATAGGTATAGCTACAGCTTGGTCGAAACATAGTCGAATATCCAATAATGAAGATGAAAAATTCTTAGGTGATGACAAAGAGTGGCTCATACAGTATGCTAAAGAAGTAAATCTTCGCACGCCATATGATTTCTTCCTATTTGGACACAGACATCTACCTTACACAGTAGATATCCCTAACGATACTACGATTATAAACCTAGGAGAATGGATTAATTATCAAACATATGCAGTTTGGGATGGTGAACAATTAAAACTCGAAACATGGAGTTAAAAGAAGGGATACAGCATATCTTTCCACTGCAAGATGTAGAGTTAAATAAGCTTATATCAATCGTAGAAAAAATGGTGATTCGTAAAGATGCGATCATCATAGACCAAAATCGTACGAATAAATTCATATACTTTCTAGCAACAGGTACATGCCGTATTTTCTACCCAAAGCAAGAGAAAGAAATAATTTTAGATTTTAGCTTTCCAGGTGACTTTATTCTACCATTAAACAGTTATGTACACGGGACAGCAACTTATGAGATAGTAGAAAGTATGGAAGCGTGTGAAATATATCGGATATCTATTGATAAAATACAACATCTCTATGAAACGTCATTATCAATTGCTAATTGGGGAAGAAAGCTAGCAGAGCTGGAAACACTAAAAATTGAGGAACGCCTAATTCAAAGTTTGTTTAAAACTGCAGCTGAACGTTATTACGATTTACTAAATAAACAACCAACATTGCTTCATACCATTAAATTAGGCTTCATTGCGTCATATTTAGGTGTATCTCAAGTCACCCTATCCCGCATACGTGCTGGGATTCGCTAAAACAAACAATTTTTAACAATTGTAAAAAATCAGTTCATTAATTTGGTGGATATTTGTAATGAATCAAAACACAATACTATGAACTGGATACTATTAATTTTGGGAGGGCTTTTTGAGATAGGCTTTACAACGAGCCTTGGAAAAGCAAAAGAAACATCAGGAACTGAATCTATGATTTGGTATGGATGTTTCGTCGTATGCTTATTTGCTTCAATGGGTTTACTGATCAAAGCTACACAAACATTGCCTTTAGGGACAGCTTATGCGGTGTGGACAGGCATTGGAGCTGTAGGTACTGTATTGATAGGTATAATATTTTTTAAAGAGTCTGCAGACTTTTGGCGTCTATTTTTCATCTTCACATTGATTGCATCTATTATTGGGTTAAAAGCAGTGTCAAGTCATTAATAATTACTTCTTTCGAAACCATATTTTTTCAGTATTTTTGCAAATCCTAGAGGATAATTACCCTTTAGCCTTGAAATATTATGTTAGAAAAATTACAAGCTATCAAAGAAAGATGGGAAGAAGTGGAAGCTGAATTAAGCAATCCAGATACCATCAGCGATATGAAACGTTTTGCGAAATTGAATAAGGAATACAAAGACTTAGGCAAAATCGTTGATCAATACCACATTTATAAAAATATCGTTAGCAACATGGAGGTTAACAAAGATATTCTTTCAAATGAAAAAGACCAGGAACTCCGTGAAATGGCTAAGGAAGAACAAGATATTCTTTATACTCAAAAAGAGGAAAAAGAAGAAGAGATTCGCCTTATGTTGATTCCTAAAGATCCTGAAGACGCTAAAAACGCTATTATAGAGATTCGTGGCGGAACAGGTGGTGATGAGGCAGCTATTTTTGCAGGTGACCTTTATCGTATGTACACACGCTTCTTTGAGAAAAAAGGATGGCGCAACGAAGTAATGGATGTGACTGAAGGTACTTCTGGTGGTTATAAAGAGGTTATTCTTAAGGTTATTGGTGAAGATGTTTACGGTCAATTAAAATACGAATCTGGTGTACACCGTGTGCAACGTGTTCCTGATACAGAAACACAAGGACGAGTACATACTTCAGCAGCGTCAGTTGCCGTTTTACCTGAAGCTGAAGATGTAGACGTTGAATTAAATCCTGGTGATATCGAATTACAAACATCACGCTCAGGTGGTGCAGGTGGTCAAAATGTGAACAAGGTTGAAACTAAAGTACAATTAACTCACAAACCAACTGGTATCGTCGTAGTATGTCAAGTTGAGCGTTCTCAATTAGCGAATCGTGAATTAGCTATGGAAATGCTGAGAACGAAATTATACGAGATTGAATTGAACAAAAAGAATGGTGATATAGCTGCTCGTCGTAAGACATTAGTGTCAACCGGTGATCGTTCTGCGAAAGTACGTACATATAACTATCCACAGGGTCGAGTAACTGAACACCGTATAGGATTAACCATGTATAATCTGACAGCTATTATGGATGGTGATATTCAGGATATTATCGATGCATTACAGTTTGCAGAAAATGCTGAGAAGATGAAAGATGGTACTGTTGACTAATTTTTTTTAAGAAAAATTAGGTTTATTCAATAAACAGCGCTATATTTGCACACCTTCACAGGAAGAAGGTTGTTTAGGTCTGGTAGTTCAGCTGGTTAGAATACATGCCTGTCACGCATGGGGTCGCGGGTTCGAGTCCCGTCCAGACCGCTAAATAATATTAGAAGTATACCTTCTATAGTTCTTGAAAATATTGAAAGTTAAAAAATTTTAGGTCTGGTAGTTCAGCTGGTTAGAATACATGCCTGTCACGCATGGGGTCGCGGGTTCGAGTCCCGTCCAGACCGCTAAATTTCTTTTTAACTTACAACAATTAAAATCTTAGGTCTGGTAGTTCAGCTGGTTAGAATACATGCCTGTCACGCATGGGGTCGCGGGTTCGAGTCCCGTCCAGACCGCTAACAAAAAAGCATCAATTTATTGATGCTTTTTTGTTTACAGACATTTTTAAAATTCAATCTACCCTAATTAGTCTATAATACATACCTATTAATTATTTGCATATTAGACCTGTTTAGATATATAGAATCATTATTTATCAATTAAAACTATAAAAAATACATAATAATATTGAAACACCTATTAAGTAGGAATAGCTCTACTTAGTGAATTAATAACAACTCTGTGCATTCATACTAAAACGTCAATTTAAGTAGATATCCAACTAAATTTAGTTAGCCTTATGTGTCTTTATATAGAGTCATTTAATATGCTAATAGCCAGCCTAAAATCAGGATATAGAAACTTACAGAATCTGTATGAGTGTTATGTAATATATAACCTATAATAGTGGACTGAGGAGTAAATAAAAATACTTTCTATGCATAGATAACGTAATTAAAAACGATAATTACGTTGAATAAAATATGACTAGTAATTAGCCTAAAACTTATGAATATTGTAAAAAAAAATATCGCAAAGAACTAATCTTAAAAATAAATATAAAATAAATAATATTTAATCCATTATACGCTTAAAAGACCCGATATTTTTATTACCGATATACAAATAGAGAATTCCATTATTATACCTATAAGAATTGATATATTTCAAATTCATCATAAAGTAATCCTCAATGTCCATTTTGTTTTCGCATAACATATAAGTTGAAACGTAATCCTTAAATGTAAGCGAAGTGTGCTTGATAGCTAATAGACCAGACACGTGGTTGCATGACGTACGAATACCAAACGAATCCTTACCAAAATATATAATTGGCAATACACGATTACCAGTTTTCGTATGAGGAATATCTGTAGACTCATATATTTCCCAATTCGTACCTTCCAAGTTGATATCTTGATGAGTGATATCCATACTATCCTTTTGGCATCCCAAAAGAAGCAATACGCATAGTAAACAATAATTAAGCTGTAGTAATTTCATAAGACTATAATTTGGTTTTTAAATATAACGTATAATTTATAGCAAAAGATACAGACAATAATAAAAAAGTTTATAACGCAAAAAAGCCTTAGTATTTCTACTAAGGCTTTTTGTATAAAATAAGGCACCGACCTACTCTCCCACCTGTTACGGCAATACCATCGGCTCTGGCGGGCTTAACTGCTCTGTTCGGAATGGGA
>JAZQRD010000137.1:0-2366 GCA_045629405.1 Sphingobacterium sp.
GACGATGCATCGGCAAAAGGTTCTCGTTATTATATCATGGCATTGGGTTACCTACAAGATATTGTTGAGAACTTATATATCATCGGTAGCAATGCTCATCAACATGTGGACAATAACCACAAACCTTTGAAAGAGTCAAAAGGTAAAGACTTAGCATTAATCATGGATCAATTAAGTGATTGGTATATGGAGATATACAACATGTACAAACGCTTAGAGTTCTCTAATCTGGAGTCTGTTATCAAGAAAAAAGAAAGTCTTCAAAAGTCTATCAATATCCTTTTGGATAAACAGATTGACGACATTAGAACTTCGGAGAATAGTCCAAAAAATACGAAATTATATTTCTCGATACTATTAGAAACAAACGAGATGATTTCTTCAACATTCAAGCTTTTACGCTTACACAGAGAGTTTGAAGAATTCAAATCTGAAAACAAGAAAATATCATAAATAAAAAAGGCTAACTCGATACCGAGTTAGCCTTTTTGTTTAAAATGTATTATTTAATGTGCTAATACTTCTGGTAACTCTTCGATATCTACATCACCATTGTCAGCGATAGAAATGAATTTAACAGGTACTATTTCATTTACCAACAAAGGATCATATGGAGTACGTACTTTTACGTAGTTTTTAGAGAATCCATGCATGTAACCATCTTTCACATCTCCTTCGAACAACACCTCACCTACTGCACCAATATTTTCTTCGTAGAAAGCTCTACGCTTCTTCTCCGATAGTATATGCAACATCTTGCTACGATCTGAGCGTTGAGCACCTGGTACAGCTCCTTCCATTTGCGCAGCAATGGTATTCTCTCGCTCTGAATAAGTAAATACATGTAAGTACGAAATATCCATTTCGTTCAAGAAATTATACGTATCGATAAACTCTTCACGCGTCTCACCTGGGAATCCTACGATCACATCTACACCGATACATGCATTAGGCATCAAAGATTTGATTTTAGCGACACGTTCAGCATACAGCTCACGCTTGTAACGACGGCGCATCTTTGCCAAGATTGCATTACTTCCTGATTGTAATGGCATATGAAAGTGTGGCACAAATCGTTGAGATTGTGCTACGAATTCAATGATTTCATTTGCTAATAGATTAGGTTCTATCGAAGAAATTCGTATACGATCTATACCTTCTACTTGATCCAACGCTTTTACTAAGTCTAGGAACTTGTCTTGACGCTTACCATCACGAATACCGAAGTCACCAATATTTACCCCTGTCAATACAATCTCTTTTACGCCTGAAGCAGCGATTTCTTCTGCTTGACGCACGATATCCTCAATCTTGCCAGAGCGGCTAGCACCACGAGCAAGTGGAATAGTACAGAATGTACATGAGTAATCACAACCATCTTGGACTTTCAAAAACGTACGTGTACGGTCCCCAATAGAGAATGCAGATACAAACTGATTTGTATCATCTATAGGTGCATTATGAACGATTGCTTTTTCATTCTTCGTTAAATCATTGATATGCTCAATGATATTGAACTTTTCAGCCGCTCCTAATACCATATCGACACCAGGAATCTCAGCGATTTCCTTAGGTTTCAATTGTGCATAACAACCTACAATCGTGATGTAGGCATTCGGTGAATGCTTCAATGCCTCTTTCACTACCTTACGGCATTTCTTATCAGCATTGTCCGTCACAGAACATGTATTGATCACATAAACATCTGCTGCTGAATTAAATGGCGTGGTATCATAACCCGCGTCTTTGAATTGACGACCTATAGAAGAAGTCTCCGAAAAATTCAACTTACACCCTAATGTGTAGAAAGCTACTTTTTTATTCATAATGAACTGCAAAAATACACAAAAAGCACTAAAAACCACATTATTGATTAAAGTGTGAGATTTTAATGAGATTATTTAACTTATTAAAATCTCATTTAAAAGGTATCAAGCTTCAGAAAGTATTATTCTCCGACTGAGATAGCACCTATTTTGATAATGTGCATATATTAAGATTTTTAAAGACTACGCAAAAATTAGTACCTTCGTAAAGCTTAATTTCAGCTAGCATAACTATAATTAGGCTAGAGATACAGCTACGCAATAATCATTACAGACTTTTCAAAAATGAAACAATATTTAGATTTACTTAATCACGTATATACAACAGGAGTTACTAAAACAGATAGAACTGGTACCGGTACCAAGAGTGTATTTGGTTACCAGATGCGTTTCAATTTAAAAGAAGGTTTTCCATTAGTTACAACTAAGAAATTACACTTACGCTCTATTATTCACGAATTAATATGGTTTTTGAAAGGTGAAACAAATATTCAATATTTGAAGGAGAATGGTGTAAGCATCTGGGATGAATGGGCAGAT
>JAZQRD010000138.1:0-8788 GCA_045629405.1 Sphingobacterium sp.
TTGCCTGAATAACATGCGGTAGCTAAAGCGAACCATAGAATCTTTTTACTGAAACTTAATGTTTTACTTTCGTCCTGTTTTGAATTTAACATATCATGTATTTTTATTTGGTTACAAAAATGATATATTAATGTTAAGTAGGTGTTAACGAGTATTAATTAATTATTAAGTTCTAATAGGGATAAAATGATATTTAAAGTCGGTTTTTCAGCATTAAACCAGATGGAATTCAGTTTTAGTGGATTAGTCAAAAGTATTTAATGTTGAAAGATATAACTAATCAACTAATCTCTAATTTTAACTTTAAGATAAATTATTAGCATGATTATTTTATGTTAGTGTTAATATTTAGTCTTTACAAAAAAAGGGAAAATTAATATATTAACTTTCCCTTTTATACATCTAATTAGTTGTAGTTCTAATTATTTGGTTTTCAAAAATTCTTTTTCTCTTTTCCAAGTAAACAAGGTGAATACAATAGCTAGTATGCATGACAGAGCAATTAGTTCGAAAGACGCATTCCAGCCTGACTTATCTACTACTGCGCCCAATGCAGCATTGGCTAAAAGATCACCAATAAAATAACCAAAAAGTCCAGTAAGACCTGCTGCGGTACCTGCTGCTTTTTTAGGAACTAAATCTAGCGCTTGAACCCCAATCAACATAACAGGGCCGTATATTAAAAATCCTATCGACCACAAAGCAATATTGATTATTAAAGCATTGTCCCCAGGCGTTAACCAATATACAAGTACAGCTACAAAAGTAAGAATCATATAGATAACTGTAACTGGTGCGCGTCTTCCTTTGAATAATTTATCACTCATGATACCACATAAAATAGTACCAGGTATAGCGGCCAGTTCGTATACCGAGGATGACCATGCCGCCTCAGATGCTGTGAAATGTTTTGCTTCTTGCAAGAATGTTGGAGCCCAATTTATAATACCATTGCGTACTAAGTATACAAATGCGTTCGCAACGGCAATAAACCATAAAAGTTTATTATTGAAAACATATTTAAAGAAAATTTCCTTAGCTGTAAATTCTTGTTCTTGAGAAGAATCATATGTTTTTGGATAATCATCCTTATATTCTTCAATAGGAGGTAACCCACAAGATTGAGGGGTATCTCTGATAAGTAATAGAGCTAAAAACGCTACTAACATTGCTGCAAGTCCTGGGAAATACAATCGTGCTTGCCAGTCGATAAACAGCTCTACACCTAAAATGGCTAACGGGCCTACAAGAAATCCACCTACATTGTGTGCTAGATTCCAAATAGACATGGCAGTACCACGTTCTTTAATAGAATACCAATGAACTACGACACGTCCACAAGCAGGCCAACCCATACCTTGGACCCATCCATTGATAAATAATAGGACAAACATGATTAATACGGATGAGGTCGCTACAGAAGAAACACCCATGAAAATCATTGTCAATGATGATAGAAAGAGTCCGGCAGGTAAAAAATAGCGTGCATTGCTTCGGTCAGAAACATTTCCCATCAGAAATTTACTCAATCCGTATGCGATAGATATGGCTGACATAGCTAGTCCAAGCTCAGCTTTGGAGTAGCCCATGACATCTTGTAAATCTTTTACTGCAAATGAAAAATTTTTACGAACAAAATAATAACCTGCATAACCAAGAAATATACCTAAGAATACTTGTAAACGTAGTTTTTTGTATTCAGGATCTATTCTGCTTGCTGGCAGCTGTTCTTTATGAGGAGCAGGTTTGAATATATTAAACATAAATGTAATTAGAATAGGTTAGGGTAATCTGAAATAATACCATCAACACGAAGTTTTTTTAATTCTTCAATTTCTTCTTTCGTGTTTACTGTCCAAGGAATAATTTTTATTCCAAGATTGTGCGCATCCTGCACCATTTTATTAGTAACAATTTTATAATTTGGGCTAACTATTGCAGGTTTAAAACCTAAATCTTCAACTAATTCAACTATCGATTTGTTGTTTTTGGCATCTATTAAGTACGATGTTTTAATCTGCGGATACGTTTTATTGATATACTGAATAGTTCGTTTATCGAAAGATTGTATAACGGTTCTTTTCGCAATTCCTTTATCAATTACCACTTGAAGTAATAGGTCTGAAAACTCTTGTGGAGCTGGGTGTGATATATGATCTTTTCCCTCTTTACTTTTAGTTTCTATATTGTAAAACATAGGCTCTTTACGCTTTGCGTTAGCGTAAGATTCAGCGGCATCGATTAGGTCAGCTAACAGTGAAATATTAGTTGATACTTTCTTTTGTTGTGGGAAGTCTACGTTGCCTTTCAATCCGATATTAAAAGCTTTTAAGTCGTTGAAAGTATAATCATATATTAATCCTTTGTTATCCTTACCAGCTAATTCATTTCCATTATTATACGTGACAAATTTAGGATTTAAGTAATCATCATGGTATACAACTACTTTTTTATCCTTTGTGATATGACAGTCTAATTCTAGAGTAGTAACATTTGGTAGTTCGATGGCTACTTTCATCGCGCCTATTGAATTCTCTGGAAACAATCCACGCGCACCACGATGGCCTTCTGTAGAAAAAGCTGGAAGTTTGATGTCGTCAGATGTTTTTTTAACGATTGAACAAGAAGTAATGGATAGGATGCAAATTGCTCCAAATATTAGTTGCTTATTAAAATGTCTCATACTATAAATATAGCTCATTTAATTATAAAAAGGGCGTATGCTTACATACGCCCTAGTTTTATGTCACTTATTAATAACCTTGGTATATCGCGATATCGTCTATACCTAATCGACCATTGGAAATAGTATTCGAACTAGTACCTAAACCTAACTTATTGATTCTAAAACGTACAGGTTGATTAATATTTAGCAAAAATACAGCTTGTTTAGCAACTAAACTTTCTGACGTAGGATGTGCATCAGAAATAGGCGCATCTACAAGTGTCCATGTTTTACCTTGATCTATCGAGTATTCTAACTGAAACGTACTTGATCTGTCTGTATAATAAGCTCCATACCATAATGTTACTTTTGATGCGCCATTAGGCACATCGAATTCCATTTGTAGGTAAGCAGAGCGATTAAGATTTTGTTGGAATCGAACAGCATTTTTACCAGATACAATTCTATCTCTACCGGCAGTAGTACCTAACATGGACTGATCAAATAACCATGTTCCTGTAGATAGCTGTACGGGTAGTGCTGCATAGCCTCCTTTAAGTGTGTCCGGTTCTTCAAATGTTTCTGGCCATCCTTGATATAATTTTCCTGATGGATACATCATATCTGCAGATTTCTGAAGTCTTAATTCTGGGCCATTGTCCGAACCCAACGCGATACCTTGAAATGTTGCACTCGGAGCTATTTTAACATTAGCAAAGGAAGCGTTTTCTTCAGTTACCAAATTTAACTTGTTGCCATCACCATCAATAATTTGTTTGGTACCTGCAAACGTTGTGTTTATAGATGGTTCTGGATCAACATCAGCCGTAATATTCACAAGTGTGCTTTCAAACTCTGCGAATCTTTCGTTTAATGTATTTATAGTTACTGAACGATATGACTTCTTGATTCCCGTAGCTAATACCTTAGGTGCTACTTCAGTAGCATCGAGAATCAATCTATTTTGCTCCTTAATTAGCTTACTGTTTTCTAAATCAATCTGTATTGAATCGCCGAATGCATATTGGTCAACATTATTTAATCGGACTAATAACCCTCTAGTGTTACCTCTCCAGTCGCTTTGAATTGCTAATACATTTTCTGGCAGGTTATTTCCTTCTTTCTCGGAGATAACTACACCCGCAGTATATTTCGCACCTTCTAGATTGTTTTTATTAAGGTTGACTGTATTTGTTTTATAAAAATTACGTAAGGTGTAAATCGAAATTTCGGGATTAACTGTACCCAACGCTTCGTTTACATCTTCTTTAAAACAACTGCTCAGCGTGGCAGTTGATGTTAATAGAGCTGCTAGAATAATATATTGAAATTTCATGTATGTTAAATTTACTGTTGCCACCACATTTTCTCGTTAATTCCGTCGCCGCCAAGCTTAGCTACTGCCTCATCATAGTTAGCCTTATTCAATGACTGAACGATGATAGGGTAGTTTAGGCGAATAGGCATTTTTCCATCATTTAAAAGTCCTGTACCTTTGTATAAATCTAGTATTTGTCCAGTTCTGCGGTGTTCATACCATTGTTGGAAGTCAGTGAAAATCAATGAAAAATATTTTTGTAAGTGTATTTTTTTCAATTTATCTTCAAATGAAGTAGTCGACATTAAATCTGCAGCCTCATTATCAAAATAGGTATCATCTATCTCGATTCCCCATAATTGAGTAGAA
Source organism: Sphingobacterium sp. (assembly GCA_045629405.1). Classification (GTDB taxonomy): domain Bacteria; phylum Bacteroidota; class Bacteroidia; order Sphingobacteriales; family Sphingobacteriaceae; genus Sphingobacterium. The sequence goes on from JAZQRD010000138.1 coordinate 4,353, forward strand.
GATTTCACTCCATTTTCATAATATGTAGTTGCATCGTTGTTGATATATCCTCTCAATGAAGCTTCAGCTAATATGAATTGTAGCTCACCAAAATTCATAATATTACCTAATAACGGTTCAGTTTTCAACCCTAACTGAATTTTCGATTGAATTTCAGGAATTGCACCTTTGCGGTAGCCACTCATCATACCAGCGTACATACCTACACCAGCTTCAGTAGCCCATCGGCTTATTCTAGGATCTTCCAACTGGAGAAGATTATTTATGAAAAACTCAGAGTAACCTTTATCACCGTTAAAATCGAAATCACGTGCATTGTAAAACTCTGTAACGTATGGTAAGGTATTAGTAAATCTTAATATTGCAGATTCACTGTTATCATTCATCACAGGATAGTCTTTTGGACGAGATACGATGTCATTTATTTTTGCACCAATTCTAGCTTCGTCTTTGTGTGCGATGCGCATTAATAGACGTAAATACAATGAATTTCCGAATTTTCGCCATTTTTCAGCATTACCATTGTAAATAGGGTCCGTATTTGCTAACTCGTTGGGGAAGTTGACATTCTTTGCTAATAATACATTTGCCGAATCTAATTTATTGAACAAGTCGATGTATATATCTTCTTGAGCATCAAATTTTGGGGTCGTATTACCTGTTTTTCCAAGATTTGATTCAAAATAAGGTACGTCGCCAAACATATCTGTCAATAAAGACGATACCCACACGTCCAATATAAGTGATATACCTTGGAATGTTTGGTAGCCTGTTTGTTTAGTAGCCTCTGCATTGGTATATATATCGCGGATGTTAGTTAGCTGCGTATACCAACTGCGCCACATATTCTCAGATTCAGAAACTCGTAATTCATATCTATGAAACTCACGCGAGTCCGTAGTAGTCACGGTCACCTGCATAAATTCATTATTGATTCTGAAATTACGATTCAAATTATTGTTAATAGTTGAAACCAATGTTGGTCCAAGTAGCGATTGTGGGCTTGCCACAGAACTTGCATTGGGATTAGTATTCATTTCTACGAAGTCGCTTGTGCAACTAGTTGTACCTATTGCCGCAATAAAAATGGTAGAAAGTGCTATTTTATTAATTATTTTCATGTCGGTTTAAATTAGAATGATACAGAGAAATTAAATCCAAAATTTCTAGTAGATGGAAACTGTGCAATCTCAGCTCCTTTTTGGATGCTACCATCGTTTAGTGATCCAAATTCTGGGTCAAATGAAGGCCAATTTGAAAACACTAGTAAATCTCTACCATATAAACCAATTACTGCTTTCTGAACGCCTAGACGTTTAGTAATATCCGATGGGAATGTATAATCAAGACGCATTTCTCTCAATTTTAAGTAATCTGTAGAGAACGTATTAGCCTCCATTTGATCTCTGTTGAAGTGTGCATAGTAATAGTCTCCAGCAGGTACAATAGTAGAATTAGTGATATATCCACCGTTGCCATCTGCTGCTACACCTTTACCAATGATACCATTAACACGACCAGGTAATGTTTTATTCAATTTACCTTCTTCCATTAATATCGCATGTGTCAATGAGTAACCTACACCACCCAATTGACCATCTACAAGTACATTAAGTTTCCAGTTTTTGTACTTAAATTCGTTACCAAAACCCCATTTAATGTTTGCATTAGCATTACCTAGGTATAATAAGTCGGTAGATGTCAATGGCAATCCGTTTTCATAGATGATATCACCTTGTTCATTTCGGGCATAGCCGAAGCCATATAAGTCTCCAAATCTTCCACCTACACGGGCTTCGACCGTACCACGACTTCCATAGATTGTAGATAGTACAATATTTTCTACGCCGTCGGCTAATGAAATGATTTTGGTGTCATATGCTGTGAAATTTGCATATGGTTTCCAAGAAAATCCGTCTTTTTTGTCAAATATTTTTGCTGAAGCACTTACCTCAACACCTTTGTTTTCAACATTACCAGCGTTAACGATTTGATTTCTATAGCCGCTAGATGGATCTATTGGCACTTCTAGGATTTGGTCGTATGTATTATTCTTATATACAGTCACGTCCATTTCTAGCTTGTTTCTGAACATTCTGAAATCTGTACCTAATTCATATGAAACAGTTTTTTCATACTTAAGATCTAGATTTGGAATTGTAGTTGGGTTAGATAAACCTGGTGAGAAATTATCTACGATACCATATGTATATGATGTACGATATGGAACCTTACCGCCACCACCAACACTAGCTGCTGAGAATCTTAATTTCCAAAATGAAACTGAGCTTGGTAAATCTAAGATTTGGCTCATCACTAAGCTGGAGTTAATAGAAGGATAGAAGAATGGCGTTACATCTTTTTTAATAGGTGATGCTAATGTACTCGCCCAGTCCGTACGTCCTGTAATATCCACAAACCAAAAGTCTTTGTAACCAAAGTTGGCCATACCGTAAATACTATTTACAGCATACTCAGATCTATATGGGTTGTATGTCAATACATCTGCACTGTTTGCAAAGTTGTATACGTTAGGATATACTAATCTCTTGGTAAATAAATCATTTTTATCGTATTTATTATTGACCATAGATCCTCCTACTGAAGCTCCATATTTGAAGTTTTTGCCAGTATCATTGTTGTAGCGCAATAGGAAATCAGAATTGATTTCTTGACTATAAATGGCTTGCTCTCTATAATAGCCATTTGCGTAACGATAAGTGTCAAATGGTCTACGTTGATTGCGTTTGTCATGACTAAAATCTATACCAGAACGTACCATTGCACTGAAGAAATCGTTGAACTTATAGTCAACTTGTACGTTACCGATAAAATTATTTCGGTTTTGACCATTGATCATGTCATACGCAATGGTGTATGGATTGTCTAATAGATTCGAGAATGGAGTAGTCTGTGTAATACCTTCTTCTCCTGGTCTCCAGTTTTGTTTGAACCAATCGGTATTAAAGTTAGGCACCATACCACGAATGAAATACATGTAGGTCTGGTTGTTGTAACCTGTGTTTGGAAGATTATCACTCGCTTTATTATTATAATTAACCTTAGAACTAATAGTTAATTTGTCATCCAATTTATGACTTACTTGTAGCGCAATTGTGTTTCTTTTGTATCCAGTATTCGGTACAATCCAAGAGTTAAATACATTAGTGTATGATAGGCGAGCACTTGTCTTGTCATTACCACCAGACATCGATATGGTATTTGTCGAAGTTATTGAAGGATCAAATAATTCTTTTCTGTTGTTAGGGTAAGCCTTCCATAAAGTACGTTCTGGAGCTTTTTCTCTATAGTAATCTGGATTGTACTGATAATACATTTGACCGTCGAATTTTGGTCCCCAAGCCGATGAAGTACTTAACGTATTTGGTCCATCTTCAGATTGGCCATACGAGTAGTACATATCTCCACCTCGTACCCCTTGACCATATTCATTTTGGTAATCAGGCCATCTATTTATAGTCCCTATTGAGGTATTACTATTGATAGATATGCCTAAGCCTTTCTGATTTGATTTACCAGATTTTGTTGTAATGATAATTGCTCCATGTGCTCCACGGTAACCATATAATGCTGAAGCTCCAGGACCTTTTAGTACGGATACCGATTCGATATCATCTGGATTGATATCTGCTAATCCGCTACCAAAGTCTACTGGTGAATCATCAGATTGATAGTTGCTGTTGCCTGTACCTGTCATTGCCGAGCCACCACCCATGACGATACCGTCTACTACGATTAAGGCAGAGTTGTCTCCAGTCAATGACGTCTCTCCACGCAATATAATTTGACTACTACCTGCTGGACCACCACCTGATTTAACTAAATTAAGACCTGCAACTTTACCAGATAGTGCATCTGTCCAGTTATTAGAAATAGCATCTGTAAGCTCTTCACCACTAACCCTGCTCACGGAATAACCTAAAGACTTCTCTTCGCGTTTGATACCTAGCGCAGTTACGATTACTTCATCAATACCTTGAGAAGTCTCTGTCAATTGGATAGTCAAATTGTTAGCATTGGTGTTAAACATCTGCATGTGACTATCAAAACCAATTAGTTGGAAACTTACCTTTGCACCAATAGGCATGTCAATCACAAAATTACCATCAGATTGACTAGTTGATACAGCTACATTATTGACTCTAATAGATACGCCTTTGAGAGCAGCGCCAGTCTGCGAGTCTACAATCTTACCGCTAACTTTGATGCTTTGTTGGTTTTCTGCATGAAAAAATGCAGGGCCATTTAGAGCATAAAGTTCATTTCCTGAATAGCAAGCTGAGGCTAATAAGAGCCAAAGAATTTTCGATTTCATTCGGAAATTTCCCGCTTTATCATTTTCTGGATTTCGCATATAATGAATTAGTTTTATTTGTTTCAAAATTGATAATTTAATATTAACTCAATGTTAAATT
>JAZQRD010000139.1:0-14560 GCA_045629405.1 Sphingobacterium sp.
AAGTCTCATATTGCTGTTGGAGATTATTTAATTTTATCTTTTCTTTAGCTATGTTCTTAGCTTGAACATCTCGTTTGGCACGCAGACTCGAAAGCTGTACCATTGCTTCATCCAAGTCAAAATCTACATTGTTTATATCTGAAATTCGCAGAATAGGTTGATTTTCCTCAATAGCATCGCCTTCATGCACATACAAATGCGAAATGATACCCGGATTTGATGAACTGATAACAGCCCATCCGTCTTTCGGTATTACCTTTCCGACACCAATTACCGTGTTTATATCATTTATAATCTCTGTATTAGATTTTGTGACTTCCTGTTTCTCTCCATTATTACAAGCATGTAATAGTAGTAGGGAAGATGCTACTGCATATATGGAATAGCTATTTATAATTTTCTTCATCTGCAATGGTATTTGATACTTTTCCTTCTTCTACGTAAATTATCTCATCAGCATATTTGCGCAAGCGGAGATCGTGCGTAACGACAATCACTGCTTTTCCGGTTCTAGCCAATTCTTTTAATTCATTCATAATTGTTCCAGCACTCTTGGTATCTAGCGACGCTGTAGGTTCATCACACAATATCATTGTTGGCTCAGTAACCAATGCTCTCGCAATAGCCACACGTTGCTTCTGTCCTCCACTCAGTTTTTTGGGAAGATTTTGCATTCTATCGCCAAGATTTACTTTTTGAAGTGCAGATTCGGCCTTAGCTTTTGCATCATTAGCTTTTATTTTTTGAAGGATCATAGGTTGCATTACGTTTTCAAGAGCTGTCAACGGCTCCAGCAAATTGAATTGTTGGAATACAAAGCCTATTTTATGAAGTCGCAAGTCTGCCAATTGATCTTCTGAAAGATTGGTTATATTTTTCCCCTGATAGTAAACATTACCTTCACTAGGGTAGATAATACACCCTAGAATAGACAAGAGTGTGGTCTTGCCACTTCCTGATGGGCCCATGATCAAGGTCAATTTGTGTGTATAAAAGCTAATATCAGTCGTGTCCAGTGCAGTGATAATCGTGTCACCAGTTTTATAGACTTTATTAACTGCTTCTAACCTTACGATTTCTTCGCTCATAAATGGATTTATTGTGCACTAAATGTAGTGATTTTAGTGTAATATTCTACTATAAATAGTTTGTTATTATACTTATTTTATATTAATAATCAACAAATAACTTTCGATATTGTTAGTTGTTAATTAGAATATTTAGTTAAATTTTTGAAATAATCAGTTAATTGTCGTTTTTAATGTCTACCTTCGTGATAATAAATTTTAAAAACAATGAATAAAGGAACTGTAAAGTTTTTCAATGAAACTAAAGGATTTGGTTTTATTAAATCTGATGACGGAAGCGAAGAGATTTTTGTACACATCTCTGGCTTAGTAGACCAAATTGCTGAAGGTGACGTTGTAACTTATGACGTAGAGCAAGGTCGTAAAGGCTTAAATGCTGTTAATGTAAGAGTGAGCTAATTAATATCCATATATTATACAATATCTTGCAAAAAGGCGAATCATTATTAATGATTCGCCTTTTACTTTTATAAGAACATTAGTAATTATAATACGATTACTTCTGTTACTTGCTTACCTTGCTTATTAGAAATAGATTTGAATTTAACTTTCTGATCTTGCTGTAAAGCAAACCCTAAAATTTTGAAGTTAAAATACACGGATTCTCTTGTTTCATTATCACGTATAAATCCATATTGGCCAATTTCATTATAGAAGGAAACTTTTCCGAAAGCATATTCATCTTCTACTTCTTGACGTACAAGATCTTCCTCTTTAAACTCGTATTTGTTCACTGGAGGTGTGCTTGAAATATTTCCGAATTCATCTACATAAGCAAACATCTCTTCAAGTGCTTTACCCTTGTCGTTTTGTTCGCCACGATTTGCTTTTCTGTCTTCTTTTTCTTTTCTCTTTTGAAGTTTTTTCTTAGCGATTTCTTTTTTTCTAAATGTCTGTTGGCTTTGACCCATGTGTTGTTATTAAATGATTGTAAAATAGAAAAGTCTGATAATTTCGACGGATTCTAGATGAGAATGGGGACGAATTCGAAGTCTTTTATCAAATGTACGAAAATTTACGATTATACAAAATCAGTTCTATGGATTACCATTACAATTTAAAATTTATCCTTCATATGCAATTAAGCTAAATTGTTTGTATAAAGATATTTCTACCAAAATCATAACAATTTATCGGATGCTTTGTTTTTGCTTTTTTTTGAGAAATAATTCAGTAAGTGGATGTGAGTGTCACCTTTACGGTAATTTCAGCTTTTTGACGATCAATATTATCCAAACTATTATAGAAACCATAAATAACAACCACGACATGATAGATATTCCCCAAATTGCCGTCTGATCAATATCGACTAACATGCAAGCACCTAAAAATGTAACAGATGCAATAGCTAAAAGTCTATTCAAACTATTATTACGGTGCTCTTGTCGGCGATACTGATGGAATTCTCTGCTATCTACCGTAATCTGGAAAGAGCCATCGTTGAGTCTGTCCACCATATTTGACATATTTTGAGGAGCTGTAGATAGCATTCTTTTTAATTCCCAAAGCGTTCCAACAGAATTTTTCAACAGATTTTCTGGAGAAAATTTTTCTGCAGAGATCTTTTTTATATATGGTTTTACTTTATCGATGATATTAATACTAGGATTAAGTTCTCTTCCGATACCTTCCATCAATACAATTCCTTTTACTAAAAGATATATATGCTCCGGCATAATAACATTATTCGCATTCAACAAGTGTGAAAAGTTACTGAATAGTGCTTTGATATCTATCTCTTCAAGCGATCGATTACCGATAACATCAAGCATTTCTTCAATGGCTCGTTCGACCAATTTCTCATTTGCGATTTCTGAATGAATAGCCATTCGCTTGATCGTGGAAATCAGGCGAGGGGCATCCTTATCTATAAAATAGACGATGAAATCTTCCAAAATTTCCTTATCTTTTGGTAACATCTTAGACATCGCTCCAAGATCGATAAAGGCTATTTTGCCTTGTGGTGTGACCAAAATATTACCGGGATGCGGATCTGCATGAAAAAAACCATGTTCGAGTATTTGTGTAAGAAATAATTGAAAGCAGCTATCTAATATCTTCTCTACATCCAATTTTAGATTTGCTAAGCCTTCATTGTCATTTATTTTAACACCTTCAATATATTCTATGCAGAGTATATTGTCATTCGAGAACTGCGGAAAACCTTTCATGGTCTTAATATTGTCCTGTTCTCTAAAATTTCTTCTAAATTGTTCGATATTATAAAGTTCGTTTGTGAAGGAGAGTTCTTCTTGTAAGTTTTTGGCAAATGCTTCAAAAACATGAGCTAAATTTATTTCTTTAACGACACTATAATAATCGCTTAATAGGCTTATGACATCTTTCATCAACAACAAATCAGCTTCTACTATCTCGCGAATACCAGGACGTTTGATTTTGAGGATGACTGCATTTCCATCTTTTAATTTTGCTTTGTAAGCTTGAGCTATAGATGCTGATGCAATAGGTGTGCTATCAATCTTTTCAAAATACAATGTTGGATCTATATGGAGTTCATCCGATAACAGTTGATGTATATCGATATCTTCAGATGGTACATTATCTTGAAGTTTTTTTAACTCTTGAATTAACAGGGGAGGGATAAGGTCTTCTCTAGTAGATAGCGTCTGACCAAATTTGATGTATGTAGGACCAAGCTCTTCTATAGCTTTACGAATACGTTGATAGAATGCGATGTCTTGTTGCAGTTCAGCCCCCTCAATGATGTGTGTTTTAGAAGAGGATTTTCTGTTCTCAAACTTAGCCTTGATATCTTCAAATCCATATTTACTTAATATTTGAGTTAGTTTTGCAGCACGCTTCAGTTTCGCTTTTTGATTATACATATACATAATTTTGAAGGATAAGTCCCTTGTATTACTTAACGAAATTTAATAAAAAAGGTTTAGTGAATGTGTATTAAGATTAAAGATTTTTATGTCAAAAAAACGCATGTCCGAAAGACATGCGTTCTATATTATTTAAGGAAATTTATTACCCACTCATTAAGTTTCTGAAATTGCTCTCCAAAAGTCCAGTGCCCAGTTTCGGGAATCAAGTATAATTCCTTTGGCGCATTGATCATGTTGTATGCCGAGTAATATGAAGTAGGAGGACAGGTCTCATCATTATATCCCCAAGAATAAAATCCTGGTACATTCACGTGCTTAGCAAAATTTACCACATCATAATACGCTGATGTTTTAACTTTTTCGGGAGAGATTGGCTCTTTGAGAAACATATGTGGCCATCCGCCCGCACGTTGATGCATATATCCAGTTAGGTCCGATAAAGCAGGGTACAAAGATGCCAAACCTTTGATACGTTTGTCTAAGGCTGCAGTAATTATAGCCAATGCACCACCTTGACTACCTCCCTGCACGACAGCGTGTTCACCGTCAAAATCAGGTAGTTGGAATATAAAATCTAGTGCTCGAACACAGCCTAAATAGACACGTTTGAAATAATACTCGTCTCTATTCTCTAAGTTGAAAAATGGATAACCCTTTAGTGCTCCAGATCCTAAATTATTATATACTTCTACAGGCATATTTACCGGAATACCATGTATACCGATCTGCAACGAAATAATATTATTATCAGAGTAGCCAATATTTGCATCGTATGGGCGTGTACCTGCACCAGGTACTTGAAGAACTGCCGGATATTTTCCTGGTTTTGATGGAACGGTAAGCATACCATATATTCTACTTCCTACTGCATCATTTTGAAAGCTGATATGGTATACATTGACTTTCTCGGTGCATTTTTCAGGAATTAGTGTCATTTTGGGATCAAGAGCTATAGTTTTTGCTTTTGCAATTTCATTCTGCCAAAAGGTTAGAAAATCATTTGGATATGTCTGCGTAGGTTGGATTTTGAGTGGAGCTATACCAGCAGTAGCAAACCCTCTATAACGTACTCCATCAACTTCAATGCTTACTTCGCAACGTAAAAATCCGGGCTCTTTTACAGCTACAGATTTACCTATTAGCTGATTACTTTCTTTCAATAAAATACTACCTTCTTGAAGAGGCTTCATCTTCTCCATACCTATTTTATAGGTAACTTCTGTGTTTTTCAAAGGCACATGATTCTTCAGAATGGACACGGTAAACGAAATCTCTTCATTCTGATTGTAAGTCCAAGAAGGATTATTGGGAGCGACTAGTACTTGAATCAGTTGGTTACTTCGACTCTGTGCGATACTATTGTAAATGTTTGTTATGTTACATAGCAGTAGTACAGCTAAGTAAAGGATAAATCTTTTCATTTGCTTATTGATTTAGGTTATTCGAAACCTAAAATTACAAAAACGAGTTCAAAATTCTGCTTTTTAGACATCGAAAAATTAGCAACTCAGCATAAACTTCAAGTTGAGATTAGAATATTAGGATGAATAATATATTACAAGAAGAATAACTCTTATTTTTGAATAAAAATTTTAAAATGATTAATCCAAAATATAGATTATTGGTTATTAGTACCAGTACAATACATGGCTCAGGCTATTTGACATATATCCGCGAGGAGATTATTGATTTTTTGAAGACAGATGAACTTTTGTTCATCCCGTATGCACGTCCATCTGGGATTACTTATGACGAATATACTGCACAAGTTCAATTGGCATTAGCTGAGTTTGGTGTTCAAGTGACGGGTATACATAAGTATGAGGACCCGATCGAAGCCATTCGAGAAGCAAAAGCCATATTTATTGGAGGTGGCAATACATTTTTATTATTAAAAACTTTATACGAGTTGGGTTTAGTTGAGGTATTACGCCAAATAGTTGCTAGTGGTATTCCATATATGGGTAGTAGTGCAGGATCAAATATGACTGGATTGACAATCGGGACGACAAATGATATGCCTATAGTCTATCCACCTAGTTTCGAAGCATTGCAATTCTTGCCATTCAATATTAATCCTCACTATCTGGATCCGGATCCTAATTCTACACATAAAGGTGAAACACGCGAGACACGTATTCATGAATTTCATAAATTCAATAGCCAAACGGTGATTGGGCTACGTGAAGGGTCTTGGTTGCGTGTAGAACACGGTGATGTAGAGCTGAAAGGAGATTTGACTGCACGAATTTTTAAACCAAATGTAGCGCCTTTCGAGATTACTTCAGGTCTTTTGACCACAGAAGTATATCTATAAATTACTTTATTAAATAGATAGCCCTTAGTTAGAATCATAACGAAAATAGCCCTAACTAAGGGCTATTTACTAAATATATTTGCTGAATATTTAATCTTTGGATGAATATTTTCCGAACAATGTTTCTCGATAATCTATTCCCCATTGCGCTATTGAATCGATAACGGGTTCGAGCGTTCTACCGAATTCCGTTAAATCATACTCTACCGTAATTGGTTTGGTATTTAATACTGTCCTCGTTATTAGATGATTAATTTCTAAATCTTGTAATTCTTTTGACAGCATTTTTGAGCCTATCCCTTCAACTTCACGTTGTAAATCCATAAAACGCATTTTTCCTCCGTATAGAAGTGTTCCAAGTATATGTATTTTCCATTTGCCAGTCAATAGTTCCATGCTGTCTTTTACAGCATTGGTCCTGAATCTACAAAACTTTGGTTCTTCGTATTTGTGTTTCATAGTATAAAATTTGTTGTAAATATATGAAACTTACAGTGCTTTGGTTACTTCCCTAAAGGGAAGTGCTTTCTAAAAGGAAAGTGATAGCATTTGGAGACTTAATGGGCATAACTTTGCAGTAGTAAGTATTTCAAAATTAAAACTTAATAATTATGTCAGCAGTAAAAACAATAGTAGATAAAATGTATGCAGCGTTTCATGCACGCGATATAGTAGGTGTGGTAAATACATTTAGTGAAGACGCCATTTTAGTGCATCATGGCACCCAAATAATGCCATCCGCAAAATTCAAGGGCAAAGAAGGGGCTCAAATGTTTTTTGATTATAATTTTAACGCCATGCGCGTAGAATATTTCAATACAAACGAATTCTACGAATCTGGAGATAAATTATTTGTGTTAGGTAATGAGCATTTTGTATTTAATCATGATGGATCAGAAGCTAAAAACAACTGGATACAGATATATACAGTCAAAAATGGCTTGATAACTAAGATGGAGGAGTTCGCTTCTTCAGCACAGCCTGATCAATACGGTGGAAATGCAAATGGTGAATAAACAATAAATACATCTTTGCAACATCTTTCTATATATGAACGAAATATGTTGTGATTTAATAAATATTGATATGATATTAGTTACAGGAGCGACAGGTCACTTAGGATCAAGTGTGGTAACGCAATTGCTGAAATTGGGTGCGCGAGATAAATTTATTGCAACATCAAGTACGCCTGCGGGTGTTCAACAATTGGAAGAGCAAGGCCTGCTTGTGAGGCAAGCTGACTTTAGCGATAAATCTTCATTGAGCACTGCTCTTGAAGGTGTCAAAAAGTTGTTGCTCATTTCTACAATGAATCCAAATAGATACGAACAACATAGAAATGTTATTGACGCGGCAAAGCATCAAGGGGTAGAGCATATTATATATACTAGCGTCGCTATAAAAGATATACAAATTTCAGGTGTCAAGGATCTAATGATTAGTCATTTTCAAACTGAAGATTATCTGAAGGCTAGTGGAATCAACTACACAATCTTACGAAATAGTATGTATGCAGATTCATTCCTTCAAATATTAGGATCCCAAGCACTAAATAGTAATATCATGCTACCTGGTGGAGATGGTAAGGTACCTTATGCCTTGCGAAGTGAGATGGGAGAAGCCACTGCCAATTTGTTGCTACAAGTTGGTCATGAGAATAAAACATATAATATTACGGGGTCTCACAGTGTAGGATATGCTGAAGTTGCCAGTGCACTATCGAAGTTGAGTGGTCGTACGATAAAATACATTGATATTTCTGAAGATCAATTCAAGAATAACTTAATTAGTATTGGTTTTCCTGAATTTTTGATCTATCTACATGCGGGTACGATATACGATATTAAGCATCGACAATACGAATTGGAAAGTGATATGCTAGAAAAATTATTAGAGCGAAAGCCTGCTGGTATGGAAGAGTATTTATCAAAATTATTCACTACTAAAAGCTAATAGCTATGAAAAATTTCGCATTATTTCTAAGAGCTAATCGAGAGATGTCGCGAGACTCATTCTCAGATCCTCAAGAGATTGCTCTTAGATCACAATGGTTGAACGATATAGAGGCTAAGGGTATAGTGGTGAATTTGGGAGGTACCTTACCACCGATTCCCGCTATGTCTGCAACAATTAATTCAGAAAATGCAATGCTCGAAGGACCCTTTTCTGAGGATATACATTTTTTGACTGGCTATCTTGTTATAAAAGCTGCAGACTTAGCAGCCGCTATGGATATAGCTCGAACCAATCCCATCATTAATGCTGGCGGAAGTGTTGAAGTCAGAGAAATACTTTTGCGATAGTAACTAGCATGTTTAAAATTCGGATATAATGAAGCTCAACAATCAAAAAAATTGGACACTATTTGCCATTTTCGGAATGGCCTATTGGTTTTTCGGGAATTTATACGAAGCTATTGTATTCGGGCCTAATTGGATGATAGATGATGCTCGTCAACTCGATCATCTAAACGCATTTTTTCAGCATTCTACGCCGACAGTATATTTTGTACCGATGACGTTATTAGCAGCTATCGCTATATGGCTAGTAACGTATTTCAACAAAATTGAAAGCCTAAAAGGCTTTTACCGAAAGGCTAGCATATTAGTATTAGTGATAACTATAATGACCTCTTTAATCGTTGCTTTTGTGCTGTCTCAAATGTTTGGGGAAGGTTATTACGCAAATATGGAAGCTGGAAGTTTTTACGGTAAAGTATGGAATATACTAAATGCTATAAGACTAGTTTTAGAGGGCTTCACCATTTACTATTTGTTTAATGCCTACAGACAATTAGATAAAATGGATGCATAGATACTAACATCGTAGGGATAATCCTTTTTAATCTATTAAAAAAAAATAACATATGAAACTAATAGATGCATTAAACTGGCGTTATGCGACAAAACGTATGACAGGTGAGATATTGGATGAGAATATTGTGGACACGATTATCGAGGCGGCACGTCTAGCGCCGACATCAGCAGGTCTACAACCATTTCATATTATTAAAATCAGCAATCCTCAAGTAAAAGCTGAATTGCAGCCTATTGCTTTTGGGCAACCACAGATCGTAGAGTCATCACATGTTTTGGTATTCGCATCTTGGGCTACGATTCCAGATGAGAAGATAGATGCGGTATATGCTTACACAAACGCACAACGTGGTGTACCGGCTGAGAAGACTGCTGACACGGTTGCGGGACTTAAACAATTATTTAGCACATTTACAGAAGAAGAACAATATCACCATACTGCTAAACAAGCTCATATAGGATTTGGAATGGCGATTGCAGCGGCAGCTGAACTTGGTGTAGATGCCACTCCAATGGAAGGTTTTGATAAAGAGGGAGTAGACAAATTTTTGAATCTGCGTGAGAGAGGTTTACGTTCAGTAGTATTACTCGCGCTTGGTAAACGACAACCGGAAGGCGATTGGCTATTACCACTTCAGAAAGTACGTCAGCCCATCGAGGAATTTGTAACTGAGATAAAATAGTTTACATAAACAGCATACCTACTTTTATATGAGGTATGCTGTTTATGTTTATAAGGGAAAATTTTTAATTATTTAAGTTCTATATCTATTTGCTTTCCTTGTTCTAAAGCCTTATTATCCAATGAAGTGCCCAAAACATATCCAATTAGTATTCCTATAGGTAATCCTAGTCCTAAAAACCCCATGTTATCTAAGGATAAACCGACCGCCACACCAAGAGGAAGACCAAATATGGACATTCCGAGAATCATCCAATAGTTTCTATAGTGATTTTTGGGAACTAGCTTTAGCTCTTTTTCTATTTTGGTTATGATATTATTTTGTTTTTTCTTAAGTATGCTCAAAAAGGATCTGTTAGATGCAGGCGCAGCATTAAGTTCATCTATTTCTGTATTTATATAGTGAATAAGATGTTCAGGAATATTATGTTCACCAAGTAATTTCATAAAGCGATTAAATTTATCTAATGCTTCGGACACTTTGCTATCGCCTGTGTTGGTCAAATTTATATCTTTTATTTTCATAGGTTCTGTTTTTTTATAGTAAGCGCATTTATTTTTTACCCATTATATTTCATAATATTCATATCCAATAATATTTACCGCTAATTCAACTTCATCAATTGCTGCTGTAGGGTGTATAAATAGTATATACTCGTCACTATCTGTATCTATAAAACCTAATTGCAGATTGTGGTTTCGAAGGCATTGATCGTAATCTTCAAAAACATTTTCAGTCGATATGGAGGCTTCAGAGCCGTATGAATAAGGATCTGGAAGCGCAATGTCAATAGTGTAGTGACGCTTTGCTGCAAGTTGAATGAAGGTGGCTAAATCGTTCACATCCTGTTTCCAGTCGAAGTAGGTTATGAAGGACATACCAGTCTTTTGTAGGTGTTCAAGTACATAATTGAAGGTAGATATATAATCCTCATCATCCGTGTAATCCTTTAATTCATTGACAAATAATTCTAATGCAGGTCTATCATAAGGATGTACACATGTTTGTATTAATGTCAAGTATGCATTTTTCTCTTGTTCACTTAATGGAGGAAGATTGGTTTCGTTTTTCATAGTATAGTACAAAACTACTGTAAATATTTTCAAATATAATGACTGAATTCTTGGATTCAGGTATATATTTTAAGCTGTTAGAATCTTGAGAAGATAAGTTACTCCTAGCAGATCCTGTATTAATTCATAAATTTTGTAACTTCAGTTACATAAGCTAAATCTTTGAAAGACTATCTTTGAACTAATTGACACACATAGCAATTCATTATGGAAGATCTATTTTTGCAAACTTATGGAGCGATTTTCGAACAAGAACTAATTGAAGAAATCATTGAGGTATCAAAATTCGTAGAGTTCCAAGAAGGTGATATTTTAATAGACTATAATCAATACATTAAGTCTATTCCACTACTGATGTCTGGTGCCATGAAAGTATTGCGTGAGGATTATGATAGTGGTGAGTTGCTATTGTATTACCTCGAACGTGGCGACACCTGTGCAGTATCTATCACTTGCTGTATGGGCGCAAAGCAGAGCGAAATCAAAGCAATAGGTGAGGTGTCCGGTAGCATCGTCATGATTCCGGTAGCTAAGATGAGTGAATGGGTGGTCAAATATAAAAGCTGGATGAACTTTATTTTCGAAACTTACAATAACAGATTTAACGAATTACTTAATGCTGTAGATACGATTGCGTTTATGGATATGAATGATCGTCTATTGAATTATTTGTTCGAAAAATCGAAGATCGACAACAGTACTATCGTCTACAAAACACATCAAGATATAGCCAAAGAATTAAATACTTCCAGAGTTGTAATTTCACGTCTGCTGAAAGCATTAGAGAAAGCTGGTCGTATCAAGTTGAATAGGAACAGTATAGAAATACTTTTAAAATAAAAGAAATAAGGGCTACTTAATTAGGTAGCCTTTCTTGTGTAACAAATGTTGCTGATAGCGTACTAAGTTTAACGGATCTTTGTATAAAATTCAATTTTTATGGAAATGATTTTATCACCTTGGCCTTGGTATGTGAGTGGGCCACTTATCGCAATTACCATGTTTGTATTAATACTCCTCGGAAAAAACTTTGGAATGTCGTCCAATTTGCGTACGATCTGTACCATGTGCGGCGCAGGAAAGAGTACATCATTCTTTAAATTGGATTGGCGTGCACAGCAATGGAATTTATTGGTCATGGTTGGAGCTATTATTGGTGGATTTATTGCATCCAATTTTCTTGGTGCTGGACAATCTCCGGCCTTAAATCCGAAGACTATTATCCAATTAGAAGAGATGGGTATTCAAAGTGCAGGAAAGGATTATGTGCCAACAGAATTTTTTGGACCTAAGGCATTGGAAGATCCTAAAGTAATCATACTTTTAATTATCGGCGGATTTCTCGTAGGCTTTGGTGCACGCTATGCCGGTGGATGTACATCTGGTCACTCGATATCTGGTATTTCTAATTTACAGATTCCTTCTATGATTGCTACCGTTGGTTTTTTCATCGGTGGTATTATTATGATTCACTTTATTTTTCCATTTATTTTCTAATTACAATATGAGAAACATATTATTTTTAATAGTAGGCATATTCTTCGGTATATTAATGTTCAAATCTGAAGCCGCTTCATGGTTTAGAATTTATGAAATGTTCAATTTTCAATCCTTCCATATGTTTGGTCTTATGGGATCTGCATTAGCTACAGGTGTAGTACTTGTGCAGTTGATCAAACGAAGGAAGTTGAAAGATATTGATAAAAAAACTATTGTCATTGCTGATAAGGATAAATCTATAACACGCTATTTAGCTGGGGGTATCTTATTCGGTTTAGGTTGGGCATTAGCGGGTGCCTGTCCTGGTCCTATGTTTGTATTGACCGGCGCGGGATATTTGCCAATCTTACTAGTTATTGGTAGTGCTATTGCTGGAACATGGATATACGGTCTTATCAAAGATAAATTGCCACATTAGTAAAGAATATTCTTACCTAATAAATTCAGCAAAATTGCTTCTCGATTCATTACAAAAGGATATATAAGTGCATAGGAGTAATAGTTTACAATTCCATAGATAGTATGATAATTAATTTTTTATTTAACAATTATACTTGTGTAACCTATGTAACTGTATAGCTTTGTAATCCTTTAGATATTTGTAAAAAAAGATATGGAAATAATAGGGTATATAGCATCGATCATGATAGGTGTATTGCTAGGTCTGATTGGCGGAGGTGGAAGCATTCTTACCGTACCGGTCCTCGTGTACCTATTTGCAGTTTTTCCTGTCACGGCAACGGCTTATTCTTTGTTTATAGTAGGTGTAACCAGTGTTGTAGGTAGTATTAATTATTTTCGAAAAGGGTTGGTCAATATACGAACAGCAGCGGTATTTGGTATACCTTCTATCATAGCGGTTTTTCTGACAAGAAAATTTATTTTGCCTTGGATTCCTGAAAAAGTATTTACCGTAGGTAATTTCATCGTTAGCAAGGATATCTTTCTGATGTTAATCTTTGCTGTATTGATGGTGGCAGCATCCTATACCATGCTAAAGAAAAAGAATAGGCCGAATGAAGTCGTATCGAAGCAGGATTTTAATTATCCTATGATTTTACTAGAAGGTACGTTGGTAGGTATTTTGACAGGATTAGTTGGTGCTGGTGGCGGATTTTTGATCATACCGGCTCTAGTTATCTTATCCAAATTGCCCATGAAAGAGGCAGTCGGAACTTCTTTAGTCATTATAGCAGCAAAATCATTGATAGGTTTCACTGGTGAACTTGGGCACGGAGCGATGGATTGGACATTTTTATTGATGATTACGAGTTTATCCGTAGTAGGGATATTTATTGGTACCTATTTGTCTAAGTATATCAATAGCGATAAGCTGAAACCTGCCTTTGGCGCATTTGTTCTAGTGATGGGGGTGTATATATTAATTAAAGAGATTTGGTTTTAAAATTTTTCAAGTACAGTATGTAACTTTTGTTGCATAGTGCTTAGAAAGAATAACCGAAATTTGTAGTATCAAGTTATAAGTAGTAAACAATAAAAAATAATATCATGTTTTTTCAACACGTATACGACAAGACTTTAGCGCAAGCTTCATATATAATTGGTTGTCAAGCAAAAGGCGAGGCCATTGTTATCGATCCAAAGAGAGATGTAGATACATATTTGGAGATTGCTGCACAGCATAATTTAAAAATCACTAAGGTTACTGAAACACATATTCATGCAGACTTTCTGAGTGGTGCTCGTGAGTTAGTCGCTTTGACGGGAGCGGAGCTATATCTTTCTGACGAAGGTGGTGCCGACTGGCAATATGAGTTTGCACATCAGGGACTGAGACATGGTGATGTACTGACCTTAGGCAACCTAACATTGGAAGTACTGCATACTCCGGGTCATACACCCGAAAGTATATCCTTTTTATTGACTGATCATCCAGCTACTTCGGAGCCGATCATGTTGTTTACAGGGGATTTCGTTTTCGTTGGCGATGTAGGTCGACCAGATTTATTAGAAAAGGCAGCTGGATTGAAAGGTACGCAAGAGAAAGGAGCTAAGCAGTTGTTTGAATCTATTAAAAAATTTCAAGCGTTACCTGACTATGTACAAGTATGGCCTGGACATGGTGCAGGATCGGCTTGTGGCAAAGCTTTGGGAGCTGTGCCTAGTACAACTGTAGGTTACGAGAAAATCAGAAATTGGGCATTACAATTTGGTGATGATGAGGTGAGTTTTACGGAAGAATTATTAAACGGTCAACCTGAAGCGCCTAG
>JAZQRD010000140.1:0-30845 GCA_045629405.1 Sphingobacterium sp.
CCTGATCCAAAGTTTAACGACGTTCAGGTAACACGTTTCGTAAATAATATGATGTTAGATGGTAAAAAATCTATCGCATATTCTATTTTTTACGATGCAGTAGAATTAGTAGAACAAAAAACACAAGAAAGCGGTTTAGAAGCTTGGAAAAAAGCTTTAAACAACGTTATGCCTGCTGTTGAAGTTAAATCTCGCCGTGTAGGTGGTGCTAACTTCCAAGTTCCTATGGAAGTTCGTCCAGAGCGTAAAATTGCTTTAGGTATGAAATGGTTAATTTCATACGCTCGTAAACGTGGTGAAAAAACTATGCACGAGAAATTAGCAGGAGAAATTATTTCAGCTTCTAAAGGTGAAGGTGCTGCTGTTAAGAAGAAAGAAGATACGCACAAAATGGCGGAAGCTAACAAAGCGTTCTCACACTTCAGATTCTAATTTTGAACACAAAGAATCAAATATAATTACACCGACTCTCGATAATGGGCAAACCTTTATCAAGGTCGGTGTACTTATTTAAGAACTGAATAACACAAAAAAGTCGCAAGACATACTGCATAAAATTATTATGGCAAAAGATTTAAAATTAGTTAGAAATATCGGTATCGCTGCTCACATCGATGCTGGTAAAACTACAACTACAGAGCGTATTTTATTTTACTCTGGAGTTAACCACAAGTTAGGTGAAACACACGAAGGTTCTGCAACAACTGACTGGATGGCACAAGAGCAAGAGCGTGGTATCACGATCACTTCAGCTGCTGTTACAGTTTTCTGGAACTACCGTAACAATAAATACCAAGTAAACGTTATCGATACTCCTGGTCACGTTGACTTTACAGTAGAGGTAAATCGTTCATTACGTGTATTAGATGGTTTAGTATTCTTATTCTCAGCAGTAGATGGTGTTGAACCTCAATCTGAGACTAACTGGAGATTAGCTGACGGATACAAAGTACCTCGTATCGGTTTCGTAAACAAAATGGACCGTTCGGGTGCTGACTTCTTGAAAGTTGTTGGTCAAGTAAAATCAATGTTAGGTTCTAACGCTGTAGCTTTACAATTACCAATCGGTGCAGAAGATGGTTTCGAAGGTGTAGTTGACTTAATCAACAACCGTGGTATGGTTTGGAATGAAGCTGATAAAGGTATGACTTTTACAGAAGTTCCTATTCCAGAAGATATGTTGGATGAAGTTGCTGAGTACCGTGAAAAATTATTAGAAGCTGTTGCTTCTTATGATGAGTCATTAATGGAGAAATTCTTTGATGATCCTAATTCATTAACTGAGCGTGAAATCTTAAACGCTTTACGTGCTGCTGTATTAGATAACGCTATCGTTCCTATGGTTTGTGGTTCATCTTTCAAAAACAAAGGTGTTCAAACTATGCTTGACTTAGTAATGGAATTATTACCTTCTCCATTAGATATCGAAGCTGTAAAAGGTACTAATCCTAACACTGGTGAAGAAATCGAGCGTAAACCATCTGAGTCTGAGCCATTCGCAGCTTTAGGTTTCAAAATTGCTACTGACCCATTCGTAGGTCGTCTATGTTTCGTACGTGCTTATTCAGGTGTATTAGAAGCAGGTTCTTATGTATTGAACACTCGTTCAGGTAACAAAGAGCGTATCTCTCGTATCTTCCAAATGCACGCTAACAAGCAAAACCCTATCGAAAGAATTGGTGCTGGTGATATCGGTGCTGTTGTTGGTTTCAAAGACATCAAAACTGGTGATACATTATGTGATGAGAAGAACCCTATCATTCTTGAGTCAATGGTATTCCCAGAGCCAGTTATCGGTTTAGCTATCGAGCCTAAAACTCAAGCTGACGTTGATAAATTAGGTATTGGTCTTGGTAAGTTAGCTGAAGAGGATCCTACTTTTGTAGTTAAAACTGACGAAGATACTGGTCAAACAGTTATCTCTGGTATGGGTGAGCTTCACTTAGATATCTTGATCGACCGTTTACGCCGTGAATTTAAAGTAGAAGTAAATCAAGGTGCTCCTCAAGTTGCTTATAAAGAGTCTATCAAAGGTTCTACTGAGCACCGTGAAGTGTACAAAAAACAATCAGGTGGTCGTGGTAAATTCGCAGACATTAAGGTTGTTATCTCTCCAATTGACGAGGATTTCGATACTACAAAATCAGCTCTTCAATTCGTGAACGAAATCGTTGGTGGTGCTATTCCTAAAGAATTCATCCCTTCAGTTCAAAAAGGTTTTGAAGCTTCATTGAAAAATGGTGTATTAGCAGGTTTCCCATTATCAGGAATGAAAGTTCGTTTGATTGATGGTTCATTCCACGCAGTCGATTCAGATGCATTGTCATTCGAATTAGCAGCTAAAATGGCATACCGTGAAGGTCTTCCTAAATGTTCTCCAGTATTAATGGAGCCTATCATGAAGGTAGAAGTATTGACACCAGAAGAAAACATGGGTGATGTAATGGGTGACTTAAACCGTCGTCGTGGTCAGATGCAAGGTCTTGACACACGTAATGGTGCCCAAGTAATCAAAGCTATTGTACCTCTTTCTGAAATGTTCGGTTACGTAACACAATTACGTACTATCACATCAGGTCGTGCAACTTCTACAATGGAATTTGATCACTATGCTGAAGCTCCACGTAACGTACAAGACGACGTGATTGCTAAATCAAAAGGTAAAATCAAAGGTATCGAAGAATAATCTTTTCGATCTACAACAATAAACCAACCTCCTATTACTAATAGCTCTAATAGGAGGTCTTTAAAAACAAATAATAAAATGAGCCAAAGAATCAGAATCAAATTGAAATCTTACGATTACAATTTAGTTGACAAATCAGCTGAGAAAATCGTAAAAACAGTAAAACCTACAGGTGCAGTAGTTTCAGGTCCTATTCCATTACCTACTGAGAAAAAAATCTATACAGTTTTACGTTCACCACACGTTAACAAAAAAGCACGTGAGCAATTCCAATTATGTTCTTACAAGAGATTGTTAGACATCTACTCATCAAACTCTAAGACAGTTGATGCGTTAATGAAATTAGAATTACCTTCAGGTGTTGAAGTTGAAATCAAAGTGTGATAGATTTCATTAATCAAAAAGAAAGCCTTCTCTTATTAGAGAAGGCTTTTTTACGTAATTAGGTAATTAAAATGCATTAATTACAATTGCCATCAATATGACAAGAAGATTCGTCTGCATTATTCTGTAATTCAATAGTACCACCACTTTGCTGCCATTCTTCGAAAGCTTTTGTTAAAGTCTGTTCGAATAACTCAAGAGGTTGCGCACCAGATACTCCATATTTACGATCATATACAAAAAATGGTACTCCCTTGACTCCTATTTGACGTGCTTCATGCATATCCATTTTAACCTCATCATCCAATTCACCAGACACTAATTTGGCAATAAAGCCATTAACGTCTAATTCAGCTTCAATAGCGATTGCCTTTAAGACTTCAATATCATCGATGTTTTTATTATCAGTAAAGTAATTCCTAAATAATAATTCCTCTACTTCATCCATTTTACCGAATTGCTTTGCATAGTGAGCCAAAATATGTGCTTTAAAGGAATTAGCAACTTTAGCATTAGCTAAGTTATATTCCAATCCTTCTTCTGCTGCCATGGCGGTTACTTGCGTATTCATAGCTTCTGCTTGCGTAAGTGTTACACCTCGATGTTCGGCTAAATAATCGTTTATCGTACGCGTCGGATCAGTTTCCATTGACGGATTAAGCTGATAACTTTTCCACTCTACCTCCACTTGATCATTTAAGGAAGAATTTGATAAAGATCTCTCAAATCTTCTTTTTCCGATATAACAGAACGGACACATCACGTCACTCCATATCTCAATTTTCATTCTTTTCATAATCACCTTTATTTATTATTAAATTTAATCAAATACAATTACGAAAAGATCATATTAATCTCCTTAATTAAGAAAAATAACATAATCTCCACAACAATATATATTTTTGAATTATGGAAAACTTAACAGGAAAATATGCCTTGATCACCGGAGGAGGCAGAGGTTTAGGTAAAGCGACAGCTATTGCTTTTGCAAAAGAAGGTATTAATGTAGCTATCACAGGACGTAATGAGCAGACATTAATAGATACAGTAGGAGAATTGAAATCGTTAGGTGTAAAGGCTACTTACGCAGTTTTCGATATCACTAATTATGATGATGTTGCAACATCTATTGCTACATTAAACGAGGACTTTGGTAAGTTTGATATCTTAGTTAATAATGCGGGTATAGCTGCATTTGGTTCTGTACTAGACATGGATGTAAAAACTTGGAGTGACATTCTCAATACCAATTTAATGGGCACTTATTACGTTACAAAACTTGTACTACCACAACTTATTGAAAAAAATCAAGGTGACGTTATTATCGTTTCTTCCACTGCAGGTCTAAATGGCGCTCCTACAACTTCAGCATATAGCGCATCAAAATTTGGTGTGATTGGTTTCGCTGATTCGCTGATGAGAGAGGTTCGTAAACACAATATACGTGTATGTACGTTAATGCCATCGACAATTGCATCAGATATGTCTAAAGAGCTTAAATTAACGGATGGTAACCCAGAGAGTGTATTGCAACCAGAAGATTTTGCTGAATTAATTGTTGCCAACTTAAAATTACCTAGAAGAGCAATGTTGAAATCTGCTTCTCTTTGGTCGACAAATCCATAAATTAAAAAAAAGGACGGTAAATAACCGTCTTTCTAATTTTATCGGTATATAGAAAAAGCTTCAAGTTTCCTTGAAGCTTTTATTAGTAGCGGGGAGCAGGATCGAACTGCCGACCTCAGGGTTATGAATCCTGCGCTCTAACCATCTGAGCTACCCCGCCGTTTCAGTGATGCAAATATAGCAACAAGAATCTGATATCCAAATTTTTTTTATTCTTTTATTAGGTTTAAATGCCCATAGAATAAGTTTTACACGCCAATATTCTCATTATTAACAAAATATAAATGATAATTATTTACAATAAAATTTTATTGATTTGATATTTAAATTAAAAGAATTATATGTATACTTACATAAGTCAATAATATAAACTTATTTAGTAGTAACGTATGTCACAGAAAACTAAAATACAATTAGAATATTTAATCAATTCTTCTCCACGCATACTTTATCCATATTTGGTGGAGCCAAATGAATTGGCACAATGGTTTGCTGATGACGTAAGTTATCATGATGGTATTTATGTATTCATATGGGACGATGAGGCAAACCGTGCTAAGATATCTGTTTCCAAAGATAACAAATGCGTTAAATTCAAATGGATTGATGATGAACCAAATTTTTTTGAAATGGAAATTGTACAACATGAATTGACTAATGACGTTTCGCTAGCTATCACGGACTATGTAAAAGATGATAATGTAGAAGACCGTAAAAAAATATGGGATAATTCAATAAGCTATTTACAAAGTGTGATAGGTGCATAAAAAAACCTATATTTGTGTTAAGTCTATTCTAATGCGAGAAAGCAATACGGATAGGTATCTTAATTCATGAAAAAGGTATACGTCTTAATATTACAAGCATTCATTAGGCCATTTATAGTCACATTTTGTATTGTGATGTTTGTGCTTTTGATGCTTTTCTTGTTTAAATACATCGATGACTTAATCGGGAAAGGTTTTGAATGGTATGTCATCATGGAATTGATCGGCTACCAATGTGCCGTCCAACTTTCTATGGCACTACCACTTTCTATGTTATTGTCATCTATCATGACTTTCGGAAATCTTGGAGAAAGTTATGAACTGGTAGCTATTAAAGCAGCTGGTATATCTCTACGTAAGGCAATGACTCCCCTGTTTGTACTTGTAGGCCTATTTGCAAGCGCTTCATTCGTATTTTCGGATTATATTTTACCCGTAGTCAACCTCAAAATGGGATCCCTTCTATGGGATGTACGAAATAAAAAGGCTGATTTCTTGATCAAGCCAGGTGTGTTTAATAATACAATTCCAGGGTATTCTATTCGTGCTAAAAGCAAATCAGAAGATGGAACTATTCTACACGATTTAACCATATATGATCAAAAATCAGGTACTGCTGGTTATAATGTTTTAATAGCTAAAGAAGGTTACGTTTACAATTCACGTGACCAAAACTACATGATTCTAAAGTTGATTGATGGAGTACGATATGAAGATGCCCGTGCTGCCAATTCAAAAACTTATGATCCTAGACAACAATTTACGCGATTTTACTTTGCTGAAACGGAGACAAAATTCGATATGTCTGCGTTCGACATGAAAAGAACTGATGAAAGCTTATTTAAGTCACATCATCAGATGTTGAACTTAAGACAATTGAAATTAAAATCAGATACAAATAGAATGGAAATTGACAGTATGAGTACAGCATCATTCAATGAAATGAAATATCATGTATTCTACTTATCTGATTACTTTCGCAATGGGGCTTCTGAAGCTGTAGTTGAAAATGCTCCAACTAAGGATTTACTATCTTACGTTAGACCTGACGAACGCAGGAATATTTTAAGCAACGCAATGAGCCAGGTTCAACAATTAAGAGACCAGGGGGCTAATAAAAACTTAGAATATAAAGCATTAGTAGATAAAGACATCCGTTATGATATTGAGTATCATCGAAAATTTACTTTAGCTGTTTCCTGTTTACTCTTATTCGCCATTGGAGCGCCATTGGGTGCAATTATTCGTAAGGGAGGGTTAGGTGCACCTGTCGTTATATCCATAATATTTTTCTTGATTTATCATATTATATCGACTGTTGCTGAAAAATCGGCGAAAGACGGTGCTATTACACCAATGTGGGGAATGTGGATGGCCATCATTGTGCTTGCGCCTTTAGCAGCATTTTTGACCTATAAATCCACGACTGACTCAGCTCTATTTGATATTGATCAATATAAAATAAAAGCGCAATATGCAATCAACTGGGTCAAGTCAAAATTCCATAAGGACAATAACAAAACTACAATATAATACATACTTTCTTGTAAATATGATGTCTATATTATAGAATAAATAATACAATAGAGTACCTTTGAAAATTGAAAATAAACATATCGATGGATATTAGATTAAATACGATAGAAGAGGCAATTGAAGATCTCAAAGCTGGAAAAGTAATCATTGTCGTAGATGATGAAGATCGTGAAAATGAAGGTGATTTTGTAACCGCTGCTGCTAATGCTACGCCAGAGGTTATCAACTTTATGGCTACGCACGGTCGTGGCTTAGTATGTGCCCCTTTAACAAGAGAACGTTGTCAAGAATTGAACCTACACCCTATGGTAGGTGAAAATACCGCAGTATATGAAACAAACTTCACTGTCTCTGTAGATTTACAAGGCTACGGTTGTACTACTGGTATTTCTGCCTCTGACCGTTCAAAAACTATAAAAGCTTTAATTGATCCTAATATAAAACCCGAGGAATTAGGCCGTCCTGGCCACATTTTTCCATTAATCGCGATGGATGGTGGTGTATTAAGACGTACTGGACATACAGAAGCTTCTGTAGACTTAGCACGTTTAGCAGGTTTTGAGCCAGCTGGTGTCTTGGTTGAGATATTGAAAGATGATGGGGAGATGGCTAGACTTCCGGATTTAATAGAAGTGGCTAAACGCTTTGATTTAAAAATCATATCTATTGAAGATTTGATCGAATATCGTCTGAAGCATGATACACTAATTAAAGAAGAAGTATCTGTACATATGCCAACCGAGTTTGGTGACTTTCATATGAAAGCATTCACACAAAATAATTCAGGTGAACAACATTTGGCAATCTATAAAGGTGAATGGACTGAAGACGAGCCTGTATTAGTGCGTGTACACAGTTCATGCGTTACAGGTGATATTTTTGGCTCTTGTCGTTGTGATTGTGGTCCACAACTTCGTAAATCTATGGAGATGATTCAAAAGGAAGGCAAAGGTGTCATCGTTTACATGAATCAAGAAGGTCGCGGAATTGGTTTGATTAATAAGCTTCATGCTTATAAGCTACAAGAAGAAGGTATTGACACCGTTGATGCCAATATTCAATTAGGTTTCAAAGCAGATCTACGTGATTATGGCGTAGGTGCACAAATATTACGTTATATGGGTGTAACAAAAATGCGTTTGATGTCTAATAACCCTACTAAACGTGCTGGCTTAGTTGGTTATGGATTAGAGATTGTTGAAAATGTTGGAATTGAAATCGAACCAAATCCCTACAACGAAGAGTATTTAAAAACAAAGAGAGATCGAATGGGTCATACCATATTGAAAAACTTATAATAAAAAAGAGGCTTAGTCCTCTTTTTTGCTTTTTGAAAAACTTATAACAAGGACTACGTTTACTAGCTATGAAGAATCCATTATTTAGCGAAGAAGCTTACTTAAATGGCAAATTTGTCACTTCAACAAATAAATTTGATGTTATTAATCCATCTACAAATAAAGTCGTTGGTGAAGTTCCTGATTTAACTATTAGTGATTGCAAAGAAGCTATCCAACAGGCCCATATTGCTTGGACAAAGTGGAAAGCCACCTCACTGCAAGGACGAATTGATATAGTTCGCAAAATGCATAAATTGATAATAGATCATAAAGAGCATTTAGCAGAAATAATGACGTTAGAATCTGGTAAACCTTTAGTAGAATCACGCACGGAGGTAGACTATGCAAACTCTTTTATGGAATGGTTTGCTGAAGAAGGTAAAAGATCTTATGGGGAGACTATACCTTCTTTAAATCCAAGTTTAAAACTATCGACAATCAAACAAGGATTAGGTGTCGTCGCGGCTATTACACCGTGGAATTTCCCACTGGCAATGATTACACGTAAAATAGCTCCTGCACTAGTCGCTGGATGTAGCGTGATATTAAAACCCGCATCTCAGACACCATTTACAGCCATTGCCTTAGCAAAAATAGCTGATATAGCTGGTCTACCAGTAGGTGTGTTTTCAGTATTGACTTCAAAAGATAACAAAGGAATTGGAAGGGAATTAGCGACTAGTGATCTCGTTCGCAAAATTACCTTTACTGGATCAACAGGGGTCGGTAAGATTCTGATGGAACAAGCCGCAGGTACTATAAAACGAATATCTTTTGAATTAGGAGGTAACGCACCATTTATCGTTTTTGATGATGCTGATATAGATGCTGCAGTAAAAGGTGCAATTGCTGGTAAATTTAGAAATGCAGGTCAGACCTGTGTATCTATAAACAGATTCTATGTACAAGGAGCCATTTATGACGAATTTGCTACCAAACTAGCTGATCAAGTCAGTAAACTTATTGTAGGCGATGGAATGGATGAAAAAACACAAATCGGTCCGTTAATAAATACATCGGCTGTTAATAAAGTTCAGAAACATTTAGAAGATGCTATTGATCATGGTTCGCAAGTAATCACAGGTGGTAGACATTTAGAAGGAAATTTTTTCGAACCTACTGTATTGATAAACGTAGCTAAAGATTCACTAATTGCTCATGAAGAAACTTTTGGACCTCTTTGTGCCTTGTTTAAATTCAACACCGAAGAGGAAGCTATTCAATTAGCTAATGATACGCCATATGGACTTGCTGCATACTTTTATTCTGAGAATATAAGAAGATGTCATCGAGTATCAGAAGCTTTAGAAGCTGGGATGATTGGTATTAATACAGGTTTATTATCTAATGCTTCTGCTCCGTTTGGAGGAGTAAAACAATCCGGATTGGGTCGTGAAGGTTCTAAATATGGATTGGATGAATATATGGAAGTGAAATATTTAAGCTATGGAGTATAAATCTCCGTAGCTTAAATATTCTTTCTAAAAAACTAAATTAATTAAACTGTGTTAAACAATTCGCATCACAGGTTTTGACACAGCGAATAGGCGCTTTTTGATATTTATCAATATGCTTCGATGTACCAGAATCATTGAAATAAGCCTTCTCACCATCAATCTGTAGAATAAAAAACTCATTACCAACAGTACTACCATATTGATCACTAACAGGCATCACAAATGAATCTGGCACTTCTATTTCCCATCCCGTAAATTGACTAATATATTTATCAGTTGTATTAACAATTCCCGATTTATAAAAGGCTACCCATCCTCCTTTATCACCTTTAAAGAAAGTGTAAGATCCATCTGGCACCACAACATTACCCGTACTAGCTTGATATTGAACTTTTTTGTTATTATTATTCCAATTAGAAGCTTGCTTACGTAAATTTGATAGAACGTTTTGACCTCCTAAATTCATTGATTCCTGATAAGATGGAAGTCTCCATCCTCCAGGGATTTGTCTACATGGATCATTTGTAATATCCCATTGACGTGTAGCTTGTTGACCACTATTTGCATATATACCTGTAGCAGCATCATAAATTGGGTCTCCTCTATCGCCATTATCTAACAAAGTATTCTTTTTAAAAGGATCCCATGGTGTAAGCGAATTAAACATCCAATAATCATTTACAGCACTATTATTTGCACTGAAGATATTTTTCTTGAACGAAATCGCTTCTGTTACAGGATCGTAAGTCAAATTACTACGTGCCCAGATCACATTTCCTTTCAACACTCCTTCATATGGATATTTAAATTGTATACTAGCAGTATAAGAATAACCACGAGCAGGCGTAATACCCTTTGAAGAAATCGTTAAAGATCTATCTAATATTTTTGGGGTTACATCTTCTGCAAGTCCATATACCTCTCGAAGTTCCATATTTTTGATACGCAAACTTATATTTCCTAAGCTATTTTCCAAATCTGCAGTATAAAAATTGGCAGTCAACATATTTCCATCATCTAAAGAATTAGCAACTACATATGGTAATTTTCCTGTATAAGATTGAGCAATAAGACCGGTGATTTCATCTGTCAATAAATTTAAAGATCCGACTTTAAAATAATCAACACTTTGACCGTTTAATGTTACATCAATAGATTGTGTAGGATCTCCTATATTTTGTAAATATGCTGGATATTCATTTGCATCTAATGTAATCGCAATACGTGCCAAACGATGTTTAAATTGAATATTAGCTATATTATTATTCCCAACCTCGCTAATCGTTAACTCTCCTGAATCATACAATAAATCTTTATCTATAGCTGTTTGAATACTTAATGAAGAACCATTTATAACATCAGTTATTACATCATTGTTGTTATAAGAATATGCGACCCATTTATACGTACGTCCTGCATACACCTCTAAAGCTAAAGATTCCAAACCTCCCTTACTCTTAGCATCTTTATGACCTACGTACTTATAATTATCATTACTTATTTTTTGAAACAGCACAAAACGGTAAGTTATATCGATAGCATTATTAGAAGTTGAAGTACTAGCTAACTTATTTAATTTAATATTGTTTGATTTTTTATTATCAATTCCAAATGATGTTGTGTAACCAATTTCGCCTATTCTTACCAACTCACTCTCGACATCCTCATAGTTTTTTTCTAAATGTATCGTAGTAGCTTGTAGTTCTAAAGGTTCGATAATTCCTGCAACTCTAAATGATATGGAAGATTTATCTCCAACCAGTTCATTTTCGATTTTCTTGTCACAAGACAAAGCTATAGATAAAACCAGTAATAATAATACTGACAACTTTATAGTTATTCTATTCAAAATCATATTTTTAATTATATTCTGTTACATCTGTAACATCAAATCCATCCCCAGTTTGCCAATCCATTATTTCAATATTGATATTTTGTTGATCAACGCTCAGTTCACGCACTGAACTGTTAGTTATGCAATTATCGAAGTTAATCTGTGAAACTTGAATAATTGGAGTTAAAAAAACTCTTTTTTTCATAATAATTAAATAAAGGTAAAATTATACTATATATGGATTTCTCAAATTCTTATATGAAGCATGCATTATAGATAATACACTAAACAAACATGTCATTTTTCATGAGCGATGCAAAAGCAAGAAAAATAAAACACTTATAATAAGGTCGTACCGCAAAAAAATAACACAGATCATTTTTTTAATCTGTGTTATTCTTATATTATTAAATTGCCTATTTTATAAAACCAATATCGTAATTATACTTATAGTTAACCTTACCACAGATGATATCGTATACCAAGTATAATATGATTAGAATTTGTTGATTCACTTGAAAAGTTGTAATTCCATTTATAACCACTATAAACAGATAACTGCACAGGTTTAAAATAGTATGATAATGCTGTTTGAAGATTTCCTTTAAAAAATTGATCACGAACTTTCACACTACTTACCTCATTATCTAACGCATATGATACATAATCTTGACTAACACCTGCACCTCCAAAAATGTTGAAATTAGATTTCGTTTTATTGAATAATGAGACAAGATAGTCCGCTCCAACCGCAACATAGTTGCTTCTTCCGTATACTTGAGCTTGCACAGATTGGTGATTCGATAGATCATACTTACCTTGAATCCCAAAACTACCAACTGAAGATGTTTGTTGTAAATCAAAATCTCCATAAAAACCTAAACCAACTCTTTGTTCCTGAGCCCAAGTTAGCTGAAATAAACATAGGCCAATTATCAGCGTTAAAATACTTTTCATATATAATTAAAATTAGTCTGTTATTTCACCTTTGCTTTTGCGGTACTTTTTATAAACTTTGATTAGAATCATCAGTAAAATAGCTAATCCTACCAAACCTCCTACTCCAAAAATCCAATTCATCGTAGATTTTAGAATGACGACAAATACAATCGCAAAAAGTAATATAGTCGATACCTCATTCCAAAGTCGCAATTGGCTTGAAGACCATGTACTTTTTTCGTCTCGTAGTGCATACATCATCTTTTGTGAACGGAAATGGTAAAATACCATTCCTCCTACAAATAACAATTTCATATGCATCCAACCCATGCTGAGTAAAGCAGGATTTACATATAGCATCACTAGCGCAGACGCTATTGTAATGTATAAAGCTGGAGTAGTAATCACCCACCACAACCTACTTTCCATAATGATAAATTGTTTGTGAAGCACATTATATTCCACCTGACTTTTACTCTTAGCTTCAGTATGGTATATAAACAGTCTAGGCATGTAAAAAAGTCCAGCCATCCAACATACCATAAAAATTATATGGATTGCTTTAGCGTATAAATAAATCATAAGACGTTGATTAATATTTTCAAAGGTAAATATTCTTAATGGGAACTAACAGATGGTATGGTTAGTAAATAAAAGAAGGAGCAAATAAAATTTGCTCCTTCTTCATAATATTAAATAATGCTAGAAAGATTAATATCTAAATTCTTTGATCGTCTCGATAGCGAATTTGACATTGTCAAATGGCATATCTGGAGAGATGCCGTGACCAAGATTACAAATGAAACCATTTTCACCTCTCATACGCTCAAATAATTCGTGAATCTTAGCTTTGATTACAGGCTTATTTGCGTACATAATAAATGGATCTAAATTTCCTTGTACTGCGATACCTTCAGGTAAAGATTTCTTAAGATTTAATAAGTCTGCATTCCAATCTACAGAAATTACATCAGGTTTTGTTTCAATCATTAATGGTGCAAAAACAGATGCTCCTTTAGCAAAAGAAATAACTGGTACAGTACGTTTCAGATTATCTAAAATATATTTATTGTATTTGTGCGAGAAATCTCTGTAATCGTTCCATGAAAGTGCTGCAGCCCAACTATCAAATAATTGTACAGCATTCACACCAGCATCGATCTGCATATTTAAATATGCTATAGTCACATCAGCTATTTTTTGTAAAATGGAATGCGCTAACGCAGGCTCATTATTCAACATTAATTTCGTTAGTTTAAAATCACGCGTCGAACCACCTTCTACCAAATAACTTAATATAGTAAATGGAGCACCAGCAAAACCAATTAATGGAATAGATCCATTTAGGCGTTGTTGAATTACTTTTATAGCATCTGCAACGTATTGCAACTTATCAATACAATCAGTACTTAATTGATTAGCATCAGCGACAGAACGTACTGGATTAGCAAATCGTGGGCCTACTCCTTGCTCAAAACTCAAATCTCCACCCATTGCTTCGGCAGTAACTAGAATATCTGAGAATAATATAGCAGCATCAATACCTAAAAGATCTACTGGTAACATGGTTACATCAGCAGCTATTTCTGGAGTTTTGCACATCTCCAAGAAAGAATATTTATTTTTGATTTCCCAGTATTCAGGCATGAAACGTCCAGCTTGACGCATAAACCATACTGGAGGTCTCTCCGTTTGCTGCGAATTCGCGGCTTTGATAAACAAATCGTTTTGTAAAATTGTACTCACTACTATTCTTATTTATGTTTTTCTACTTCTTGTCTGATCTTTTGAACGATTTCTTCTTGTCTGTGTGTTTTCTTTAATTTATCTACCACAGCTAAGTAAGCTTCTACACGCTCATATTCTTTTTTACGGAAATTGATATTCGCCAAATTAATTAAAACCATTACTTTCTCATGATCCTTTTTCCAAGGTAAGCGAGAGGCTAATTGAAAATGGTATTCAGCTTCTTCTATACGATCCTCTTTTAGAGCAATATTTCCTTGCATGAACTCATAAAAATTACGACGTCCTTTGCGTAAATGATCTGGGTTTTTAATTTCGGATAGTAGCGCTTTAGTTTTTTCATAATCTTGCTTATGAAAAGACTGAGTTGCTAAGAAAACAGTACCTTCTCGATACTGACTCCAAACTATATAACCAATAAAACCAGCTATATACACGCAGATACTATAACTTTGCTCTACAAAAAAGTAAGCCAGAGCTATCACAGCAGCCGCAATTAATAATAATCTAATTTTAGTATTCATGCTTAAGCTTCGGCTGAATGATCAGCGTTATCTGTAAATTTGTATCCTACACCACGAATAGAATGAAAATAAATTGGGTGTTTTTGATCAGGTTCGAAATATTTACGGAAAGTCAAGATAAAATTATCAATAGTTCGCGTAGATGGATATACATCGTAATTCCAAACAGTCTCCAAAATCTGTTCACGTGAAACAGCTTCATTGCGACGCTCTATTAACAATTTCAACAACATAGTTTCTTTCTTCGTCAATGATGAAATCGTACCATCAGCATGGTGCAACTCATACGAATTGAAATAAATTGTCTTATCGCCAATTACATAAGAGTTTAATTCTTTCAAATCATCCCCCTTCATACCGCGACGAATTAGATTACCTACACGAAGAATTAGTTCTTCCAAATTGAAAGGTTTTACTAGATAATCATCAGCACCTTTTTTTAAGCCCATTACACGATCTTCACTGCTATTTTTAGCCGTCAGAAACATGATTGGCACTTCCGTATTTTGTAATCGGATCGTCTCTGCTACTTGAAACCCATCGATTTCAGGAATCATGACATCCAATATAACGAGATTGAAACGTTCTTCTTTGAAAACTTTTAAAGCTTTCTTGCCGTCTGTTGCCGTAGTAACACGGTATCCCTCTAATTCAAGGTTAAGTTTAATAGCTTCCAACAAATGTTCTTCGTCTTCCACTAATAGGATTCTTTGTTTAGCCTGCATAATTTTCAAATGTTACTTCAAAGATACTTCCAGAAGGTTGGTTATCCAACACTTTGATAGAAGCATCATGTTTTTGCAATACCGTTTTTACTATATATAACCCCAAACCAGTTCCTTTGGTTTTGCGGGTAGATTCATTTCCTACACGATAAAACTTATTAAATATAAGCTTTTTTTCTTCATCAGATATACCTACACCATGGTCCTTGACCGTAAAAACCAAATCACGATCTCTACGTTGTAGACTCACTTCGACATGTGCACAGGGAGGTGAATATTTAATGGCATTCTCTACCAAATTTGTGACTACATTCGTAATAGCAAACTTGTCGGCATGTAATATAATACCTGGTTCAACATTTGGCTTCAGAATCTCTGTACGACAAGAATTCTTTTGTAAACGACTAAGGATATCCTCTATCAATTCAGAAAAATCGAAGTCCTCTTTTGGTAAATTAAAACTTCTGTTTTCAAGCTTTGTCGCTAACAGCACATTCTCTACTAAATAGTCTAATCTTTCGATATCTTTCAATGAATTGGCAATAAATTTCTGCTGTTGCTCACGATCCAATTCACGTTTTAAAATAGTCTGTAGGTATAATTTAACAGATGCTAAAGGAGATTTAAGTTCATGCGTAACTGATAATAAGAAATTATTTTGTTGTTGACTGTAATGTCTATCGCGATATAAATGCTTCTTAAGTCGAATGACTGCTAAGATAAATATGACAATAAATATCAATCCCTCACCTATCACCATCCCTTTACGCTCAGGTACATATTTCACAAACATATAGCCCCAAGCTAAAAGCTGGCATAAAGCGTAAATAGCTAATAAATAAAACCAAAAGAGTGCCCTTTTCATTACATTATGTTTCAACAAAAATAGACAAATAGCGCAGCAATCTAAAATAGCGAGGATATTATGACACTAAGAAGAAAAACCCTTTATGACGTATTAAATTCTCACCCTATATTTGTATATGTTTAAAGATAAAAAAGATATTTTCTTTGATTTGGACCACACGATATGGGACTTTGATAAGAACGCAGAAGAGACTTTACACGAATTATACTACAAATATAATTTCGACGAATTATTTAACAGACCTTCAGCGGATGAATTTATCGAGACATATACTATCAATAACCATCGCGTATGGGAAATGTACCACCACGGAAAAATCGATAAAGCAACACTTCGCAAACTTCGCTTTTCTAATACTTTTACAGAGCTAGGTGTAGATCCTAATCTTTTTCCAATTGAATTTGAAGAGGAGTACTTAATGATATGTCCAACCAAAAAGAATCTATTTCCTCATGCGATTGAGACTTTGGACTATCTGAAAAGTAAGTATTCTTTGCATTTAATATCAAATGGTTTTAAAGAGTCTTGTCAAATTAAGATCAAGAATAACAACCTTGGTCCATATTTTCAAACCATAGTCATCTCAGAGATTTTTGGCGTTAATAAACCTGACCCGCAGATATTCGAATACGCTATTAGTAATGGTAATGCTAAAAAGGAAGCCTCCGTAATGATAGGAGATAATATTGATGCTGATGTAAGAGGTGCAATAAACGTAGGTATGGATGCGATATATTTTAATGCTGTAGGTGCAGAGAAGCCAAGTGATATCACCAATATGATTACTGATTTGAAAGAGTTACAACATATTTTTTAAAATAAAAAAAATGCGCCTTACTGGCGCATTTTTTTTATTTTAGAATTTTAGCTAACAGCTTTTTATAAGCATTTGCTAGCTGCATCATACCATAATCATTAGGATGACCATAGTCTACTGTCGAGTTAATATCAAAACCTATATCTTTTGAACTAAGCCAGTAAATATTCTTATCTCCTTTAGCTTTCAATTTCTTAAAAGTAGCCTCTGCCACCATACTTGAACTGCCATACTCGATCATTGAACCTTCATTCATGAAACCAGGAGTATTCGCGGAGCTATGTGCTGCTAATACAATAGGCGTATTGGGATGACTTTGACGCAAGAATGTAACTGCATTCACAATCAAAGAATCAAGTTGTGTCTTCGAACGATCCTTCGTCAGCGAAAGGTTCGGTATACAATCTAAAATGAAAACCGCAGCCTCTTCTTTATTCATTTGCTCTAAAATTGGTTGCTCTAGCCTACCGTTACCTGAAAAAGCTAAATTAATCACTTCTTTGTTAAAAGCTCTTCCAACCACGTTAGTCCATGCCATCCCAGGACGTGAAACGCACGCTCCTTGCGCTATAGATGTACCATACACCACAATTGGCTTTTGCGTATTTTTTATAAATTGAAATGGTGCATTTTCAGCTACCCCAATCTCTAACCATTCAACCGTATTATATAAAGGAAGATATAGACGAAATGTTCTGCCCATATTACTTCCCAATTGCTCGAAGTTATAATGAGCTGTGTCTTTGAATGAATATCGACCAAATGCCCATTCCCATGCTTTTGTTTTCTCATTTAACATGTATAGATCTACACCACTAACGCCTGTAGTAGGCATATGTGGCATATTTAGCGCACCTTTAAGTTTGTAGCGAACTTGAATGGAAGAAGCGTTAGTCTTAAAATCAACGTATACCCCAGCACTATTTTCACCTAGGTGCCATACAGGATCACGAACTATCCCATTTAATGAAAGTGGTAAACGTCCTAAATGCTGCTCATTGTTTAGAACTGCTAGACGACCATTAACTGAATGCGTCGATATAGGGTTATAAAATTTTTTGTTTTGTGCAAAACTAAACACAACACATGCAATGCAAAAAAGAGAGCATAAGAAGCTCTCTTTCCATTTAAATTTGGAATATATCATTTATTTTAACTGTTTGACGGTAATATTTTTGTACCAAACATCATCACTATGATCTTGGAAGCCAATAACACCAGCTTGTTCTTTACCTCCCACATTATTTAACATTTCAAATGCTAGAGGCCATTTTTCTTTACTAAACTTACTCGCTTGCAATAACTTAGTCCACTCCTTAGTACGTACAGTATATTCTACTACTTTCACATCATTTTGAAAATGTTGAATGGTATTGCCTTTCACAACAATCTTGGATTTATTCCATTGCCCAGCTGGTTTGGCATTTTGCGGATTAGCTGGAATCATATCATATAATGAAGCTGATTTGCGGTTACCATTAACACCTTGACTTGCATCAGGATGTTTCTCGTTATCTAAGATCTGATATTCGGGGCTGGATATATAAATAGGTTGCCCTTTGATTTCCTTTGCTAAAAAGAATACACCAGAGTTTCCAGCTTCAGAAATTTTCCACTCGAATTCTAGTTCAAAATTTTTGAAGTCGTGAGCAAAAATAATATCTCCACCTTCAGGCTTACTTACACTTGGCTTAGCCGTAAATTTTAAAGATCCATCTTCAATAGACCATTTATTAGGGATATGTTCTTTATTATAACCTCTCCATCCATTCATTGAAGTACCATCAAAAAGGACATAGGCACCTTTGCTATTTTTCTTAAAATCTTTCAAACTCACCTTGGGTAAGTTATTAAGTTCGTATGCTGGCGTTACTACATCTGATGTTGCCTTAGTTTGAGCATACACTGATGATAATGATGTAGCCATTACAGCTGCTATCATGCATGTAAATATTGTTTTTCTTTTCATAATTTAATTTAGATTTCCATTAAATATACTAAAACAAATATTTTAAGTACTCATGATTGTTAATTATTTGATTATTAATATCCACCTTCATTGAAGTCACCAGGCATATCTTCATCACCTTTTTTATTTTTACCTAGATCTTGCATACCAAATCTATAGGAGAATGAAAGATTAAATGTACGTTTTGACCATCTGTGTTGAAAGTTACTATAGCGTGTGGTTAAATAGTTCTCACCTCCAAAACCACGTTTGTCAAATACATCACGCACATTGAACATTAATGAGCCTTTACCTTTCAATACATCTTGACGTAAAGCTACATCAATACCATGCATAGCGTTCATCCTACCTTGTAATGTTTTCATACCCGCTCTATAATCTCCTCGAATTTGTACAGAAGTAGTCGGTCTTACTTTAAAGTTAGTAGTAAGATTAGTATTCCATGAGAAATCATTTGTCTCACGTACTTGAAAGGCAGCATTTGGATTCACCTTCATGTAAAATATATTCACATTAGCTGTAGCATCCCACCAATTGAAAAAATTCACTTTAGAAATTAATTCTACCCCCGCGTTTTGGCGTGAACCTACATTTTCCCAACGCATAAAAGTAGCATTATTATTACCATTCAGATATATCGCTGCTGTTGGATCAGATTCATCATATTGAAATGGTTGAGACATATCATTAACTTTACGATAGTATACTGAACTTACAAAGTTCCATTTTTGATAAAACTTTGCAAAGCTCATTTCGAAAGCGTGAATATCTTCGGGCATGAGATTTGGATTACCCTGTCTAAAGTTTACTTCATCCGACACATCGACGAATGGATTCACTTGCCAACCGCGTGGTCGCTGCACTCTACGCGAATAGTTTAACTGTACCTTATCACCTTCTTCGTTCACATCATATGTAAGGAAAGCACTTGGATACAGTCGTAAATAATCTAGCTTACCTTCAACATTTCTATTTGATACGGGCATATTTGGATCAAATCCAATAATTGTAGAATTTAAATAGGCGTCCTCTGCACGCAAACCTATTTGCATGCCAATTCGTGATGTTAACATGCGCTGATAGTTAGCATATAAAGCATGCACTCCACTACGCATCTCAAAATCATTACTCACTCGATAATCAGGCACTAAGGAGTTATCAAAATTCAATGTATCTGAATGTTGATGTTCATCAGAAGCCCGCAATATCCCTCTATATCCGGCCTCAAATTTATGGTTTTCACCTAGAGGCAACACATAATCTAATTGTAAATTCCAATTCTGACCAGCTTCTGAAGTATTATTATAGCGTTCACGGCGAGGTCGATTGTTATCAAATGTCTGATAGTAAGAATTAATACCATCTTCACTATCATTGCCATAAGTCACATTTGCCGTTAACTCCTCACCTTCTCTCTTCAAAGTTCGCTTGAAGTCAAATGTCAAGTCATAACCAAAGTCATCTTCTTCTTGACGAGATATCCGAGGACTTTTATTTCCAAACGCAGGTAGGTTATAATATGAATAAAGTAAGTCTTCACCACGCTTATTACCACGAACACTCAAATTACCTCCTAAGCTAAGCGTGGTTTTATCATCAGCATAATAATCAACACCCAATCTAACTGAATTATTTATTCCTTTTCGATTGCTTTCAACATCTGTTTCTGTGATTTGACTAAGATTTGTTTCTTGTCCATTGATAAGTTGTACTGAACGTGAATATGATTCACCCACGTTGCGACCATTACGATAGTTATAACTACCAAAATAGTTAAATTTATTATCACGATAGTTCAATGTAACTCCAGCGTTGTAATTATCGTAGCTACCAACAGCTGCATTGACAGACCCATTAAGACCTGTACGAACATTTTTCTTTAATATAATATTGATAATACCTGACTGTCCTTCTGCATCGTATTTAGCTGATGGGTTAGTTATAATCTCCACTTTAGATACGATATCTGCAGGCAGAGATTGGAGTAATTTTGAAATGTCTGAACCAGCCATAGCCGATTCTTTACCATCGATAAGAATACGAACACTGGATGAACCACGA
The DNA here is from genome assembly GCA_045629405.1 of Sphingobacterium sp. Taxonomy (GTDB): domain Bacteria; phylum Bacteroidota; class Bacteroidia; order Sphingobacteriales; family Sphingobacteriaceae; genus Sphingobacterium. The sequence continues at coordinate 21,280 of JAZQRD010000140.1, forward strand.
AGACTAATCGATCCATCTTGATCCACTTGCAACGTAGGTACATTACCCAATAAATCAGATGCAGTACCGCCAACACTAACGAGGCTCTGAGAGACATCAAATATTTTCTTATCAATGCCCAACTGCATTTCAGGCACTTTCCCTTGTACGACAACCTCATTAATTTGTTGTCCACTTTCCATTAGCAAGACATCGCCAATATCGACCGTTTTATTATGCGCGATATTTACATCTGTTTTAATAAAATCAAGAAAACCTAGAAATGAAATTTTAAGATCATAATTACCGACAGCAACCGCTTCTAACTTGGCCAAACCTTGTTCATTAGATTGTTTGCCGAATACAGGTGTAGAAGTACCTTTTTTCATCAAAGATACTGTAGCACCTATTATGGGTTCACTATTGGATTCGTCTAGGACACGTACTTGGAGCGTACCTGTCTGAGCTAAAGAATATAATGGAAGAATTAATACAGAAAGTAGAAAAAGTATAAAGCGCATAAATCAAAATTATATGTGTCTTATACAAAGGAGAGGATAAATCCTCACAATAAGACACAAGTAACCAGATTATTACTTTTTCAACTATTCTACAGAAACAGTCAAACCTTCAGATTTCAATATCTTACGGTAAACCTCCATTTCTGTAAATGAACCTTCTAGGATAGCGCACTTTCCTTCTGAATGAACTTTCCAAGCTATACGCTCTGCTTGCGATTCAGTATATTGTAAATGATGTATTAGGCAATATATCACATGATCAAATGTATTGATCTCGTCATTCCATAGGATTAATTTGTGACTATCCTTCACAGCAGCCAAAATCTCTTCAAGGGTATACGTTTCTTGTGCGGTTTCTACACTCATATGACAAAAGTAGGTTATTTTTAAATTTTAAGGAAATGTTCTTTCAAAATAAAAACCTAATTAAAACGGTGGATTAAAATTTAATTTTACAATAAAAAGAGAGATGTTAATGATTAAACCTCTCTTCTTATTTCTTATAATACGCGTACTAATAAACCTTTTAAGTATTCACCTTCTGGGAAAGAAGCACGAACAGGATGATCTTCCGGTTGGTTAAACTGTCTTATAAATTGAATCTCTTTACCTGCGTCTAGCGCAGCCCATGCCAATACTTGCTTAAATGTATCTATATCCATAGCGCCTGAACAAGAAAATGTAGCTAATAATCCGCCGCTTTCCAACAACATTAATCCCCTACGATTCAAATCCTTATACGCACGAGATGCTTTATCTAAGCTAGATCTAGAAGGTGCATATTTCGGCGGATCTAAAATTATTAAGTCGAATTTTTCTCCTTCATCACCTAGTTGACGTAAATATTTATTTACATCTGATTGTATAGCTGTATGTTTTTCTACATCAAAATTATTGTAGGCAACATTGTTCTTTAAAGTTTCGATAGCTAGAGCTGAACTATCTACAGAAGTGACAGAAGATGCTCCTTCTCGAAAAGCATTCAATGTAAAACCTCCTGAGTAACAAAAGCAATCTAACACCTTCTTATCTTTCACATATTGTGCCGTCAAAAATCTATTTTCTCGTTGATCACAATAAAATCCAGACTTCTGGCCATCAATAATATTCACTTTATACTGAATACCATTCTCAATGATATCGACAAACTCTGGAGGCATATCACCCCAAAGTAATCCATTAGCATCCGCTAGACCTTCATGTTCACGAGACTTTAGATCGCTACGCTCGTATACAGATTTTGGTGCTAATAATTGTACTAATTCATCTACAATAATTGATTTAACTTTCTCTAGACCTGCAGAATGCACTTGAATAGAAATGTAGTCTCCATATTTATCAGCTATCAATCCTGGTATAAAATCTGCTTCAGCAAATATTAATCGAACTGTATTATTGGTATCTGTAAGTAAGTGCGCTCTATTTGCTATAGCCTTCTGAACGCGCGTTCGCCACCATTGCTCATTGATTTCATTAGCTGGATTCCATTCTAGCAAACGTACAGCTACACGCGAAGAGTTATTATATACACCGTATGCTATAAATTCATCATCGTTATTGAATACCGACACGATATCACCATTTGATGCCTTACCTATTAACTTATTTATAGCTCCTGAGAACACCCAAGGATGTAGTTGCCATGCGGCTTTATCTTTACCTTTATTGAGGATTATTTTATTCATTAACACAAAAGTACTGCTTTTGAAAGAAAGTTAGTGAAGACCAGTAAAATTTAATACTTTTTCATTTAAATGAATAAATTAAAATCTAGCCGAGAACAAAAAATAAATGGGCAAATATACTTGCCCATTTATTTAATTAATTATTAGAGATTAAATAATCTTTAAACGCTTTGTAATCGACTGCTAACGATTCAACTAATTGTATTTTACTAGAGAGATCTGATGCTCCATCCGGAAGACTTACACTTTCAAAAATATCTGCATCTATTGCATCTGGAAACTTGCAAGGATGTGCAGTAGATAGGAAGACGTTTGCATATTCACCAGGATTCTCATGTTGATATGCTTTGCCTGCTAAATATGCAATCGCAGTATGCGGGCATGCTACATAATTATAACGATCATGTAGTTCTCTCATGCCAATTTGCGTATTATTATCATCAAAGGAATAAGAACTAATTAAAGATCTTAGCATATCCAAATCCTTATCAAACATATCTTGAATACGAACCCAATTACTAGGATTACCAACATCCATAGCATTCGCTAAAGTTTGAATAGAGGGCTGAGGATTATATTCACCTGTTTGTAAAAACCTAGGAACCGTATCATTGACGTTGGTACCTGCTACAAAATGCTTCACAGGCAAGCCTAATTTGTAAGCCAATAATCCTGCGCCTATGTTTCCAAAATTACCACTTGGTACAGTAAAGACGATCTCATTCACACCTTGTGATTTGACTTGCGCATATGCCCAAAAATAATAGAATGTCTGTGGTATTAACCTGGCTATATTGATAGAGTTTGCCGAAGTCAAACGCAATACGTCATTCAACTCTTTATCATTAAATGCTTCTTTAACTAGGGCTTGGCAATCATCAAATGTCCCATCAATCTCTAAAGCGCGAATATTTTGACCATTTGTGGTTAATTGCTCCTCTTGGACCTTCGAAACCTTTCCCTTTGGGTATAGAATAGTGACTCTAGTACCTTCTACTCCTAAAAATCCTGCAGCTACGGCACCACCGGTATCTCCAGAAGTAGCTACTAAAACATCTAACAATTTGTCATTTTCTTTTGAAAAGTAAGCCATTACACGGCTCATGAATCTTGCGCCGAAATCTTTGAATGCATACGAAGGTCCATGAAATAATTCTAGTACTGCGGTATTATCATCCAAAAATTTAACCGGGGCGTCAAAATTAATTGCATCTCTTACAATTCTCTTCAAATCATCCGCCGGTATATCATCCCCTATAATACTTTTAGCAACTGTATAAGCTATTTCGTCCAAAGAATATTGTTGTATATTTCTTATAAACATGGGATCCAACCTTGGTATCGTTTCAGGCATATATAAACCACGATCTTTGGGCAATGAATTGAAAACAGCCTCTTGTAAGGATACTCTTATATCTCTATTGTTTGTGCTATAAAATTTCATAATATTAGTCTTTAAAAGGTAAAACTTTAGGTCCCTCCACGTTTACAGCAGATACGTACTCGTAACTCTCTATTCCATGTCCTTTCAAATGCGATTGGATTCTTGCAGTAATGGATTGAGCAATATCAGGCCCACGCGTAATCGCCACTACAGAAGGACCAGAACCTGAAATACCGAAACTCAATGCTCCATTATTAAGTGCAATATCCTTCATCATATAAAACTCAGGAATTAATATTGCTCTTGTTGGTTCAATTAATACATCTTGCATAGATCGACCAATTAAATCATAATCATTCTTGAATAAACCTGCTATGAGACCAGCAATATTCCCCCACTGTACGACGGCATCCTTTAATAAAACCTTATCCTTGATTAATTGCCTTGCATCACGGGTAGGTACATCAACTTGTGGAAATACAATACCAGCATACAATTCGTTAGGAACTGGTAGATTGATTACATCCAGTTTATCTCCTCCACGTATCAATGTGATACCTCCCATTAAAGCAGGAGCTACATTATCAGCATGCGCATGACCACAAGCTAATCGTTCACCTTCAACACAATAAGGCATTAACTCCTCTTTGGATAAAGGAAAGCCTAACAATGCATTAATACCATATAATCCAGCAACTGTACTAGCAGAACTTGATCCTAATCCTGATCCTATAGGCATATGCTTCACAAGTTCAATCTCTACACCAATATGTTCTGACATAGCTAGATCAGCTAATAACATTTTCACACATGCGCTAACTGTATTCTTGTCGGGATCCATTGGAAGACGTCCATCATCACCGTTGATTGATCGTATTCTAACACCTGGCTCACTAACTCTGTACATGAACACTTCATCACCCGGCCTATCTACAGCAAAGCCCAATATGTCGAAACCACATATCATATTAGCTACAGTTGCTGGTGCAAATACTCTTATTTTATCTTTAACATTTGCAATGTTAACACGTCCTTCAAGACCTGTTGTTATTTTTGGATTAGTCATTCTAGAATTTTAATTATAATGCCCCAACATTTACTAAATCAGCAAACACACCACCTGCAGTTACTTCAGCTCCAGCACCTGGACCTTTGACTACCAATGGTGTTTCCTTATATCGTTCCGTCGTAAATGAGATTATATTATCTGATCCTGACAATGCATAAAATGGATGTCTATCATCTATGAACTGTAAAGAGATATCTACTTTTCCATTCTCCAATTTCCCGATATAACGTATGACTTTCCCTTCTGCAGCAGCTTTAGATTTCAGTTCATTAAAATAACTTTCTGCTTTTAATAGTTCTGCATAAAAATCATCTACTGTAGATGCTTGTAAGCATGAATCTGGTAATATGTTTCCTAGATTGACATCTGAACTCTCCATAACATGACCTGCATCACGTGCTAGTATTAGCATCTTACGCATAAAATCTATACCGCCTAAATCGTCTCGAGGATCAGGTTCTGTATATCCTAGTTCTTGCGCATTTTTTACTACATCATAAAAAGATGCACCACCTATAAAATTGTTAAATATATAAGAAATTGTCCCAGATAAGATTGCTTCTATTCTTATAATTCTATCCCCTGCAAGCATCAAATCTTTCAATACGCGAACGATAGGCAAACCTGCACCTACATTCGTCTCATAGAAAAAGTCTACACCATGCTTACGAGCTGTATCACGGAGTAATTTATATTTACTATAATCTCCAGAATTAGCTATTTTGTTGCATGTTACGATAGAAATATTTGCTTTGAATATTTCTTCATAATAAGTAGGTGGCAACTTACTTGCTGTATTATCTATAAATACACAATTTGGCAGGTTCATCGCTTTCATATAGTCAATGAAACTAGCTAAGTCAGCTACTTCACCCTTGACATCTAGACGTTCCTCCCATCTATGCAAATCAATCCCACTGGCATCCAATAGCTGCTTCCTGGAATTAGAAATACCTACAACTTGGATATCTAGATCATTATTATTCAGCAAGAAATCATATTGATCACGTAACTGTCTAAATAAAGTAGATCCAATATTGCCAGTACCTAAATTAAATACATGTAAAGTTTTCTTTAATTCAGCAAAGAATGCATCGTGAACAGTATTTAAAGCCTTAGCTAAATCTTCTTTTGCAATGATTACCGAAATGTTAAATTCCGATGATCCTTGAGCAATTGCACGTACGTTGATTCCATTCCTACCTAAAGCATGAAACAATCTACCTGACATTCCAGTCGTACGTTTCATGTTCTCACCAACAATTGCTAGCACAGATAAATTTTCTTCTAAAGCTGGCATGATTAACTTATTTGCATTTAATTCCAATTCGAATTCAGATGAAATCAAACTTAAAGCCTTCTTTGCGTCACTTGGATCAACGGCAAATGTGATGCTGTGCTCAGACGAAGACTGTGTAATCAGTATCACATTTATTTGCTCTCTTGCTAGTAATGTAAACAAACGACCAGAAAATCCAGATTTGCCAATCATGCCTGATCCCGAGATATTGATAATGGATATATCTGAAATCGAAGAAATACCTTTAATAGGATAAGAAGAGTGATCTGAATTGAATTGAATGACTGTACCAGCTAATTCAGGTTCAAAAGTATTACGTATAGCAATAGGAATACGTTTCATAAAAGCCGGAATCATAGTTGGAGGATATATTACTTTGGCACCAAAATAAGACAACTCCATAGCTTCTGTATAAGATAATACAGGTACTGTAAAGGCTTTCTTTACCACTCGAGGATCAGCAGTCAACATACCATTCACATCAGTCCAAATCTCAATGATGTCAGCATTCAATATAGAACCAAATATGGCAGCAGTATAATCTGACCCCCCTCGGCCAAGTGTAGTGATACGGCCATGATCATTAGAACCAATGAAACCTGTCACAAACATAACCTTATCAGAATGTGTATACGATAAAGATTGAATCAATTGAGTAGTCAATTCTTCATTAATATGCGCATTACCAAAATTACTATCTGTCTTTATATAATGACTAGCATCTATAAATATCGAATCAGGAATAAACTGCTCCATGATTTTCGAAACCATATAATTAGATAGTCGCTCGCCATATGATACAATTAAATCCTTTGCTTGAGGACTTAATTCTCTTAAAGCATACACACCTTGAAGAATTTCTTCAAGATCATTTATCATTAATTTTAACTTTGTAAAGACAGGATTTTGATACTTAATAGCGATTAACTCACGAACTACTAGGAAATGTTTATCTTCAAGAAACTGTAAATCAACATCAAATGGGCGTCTAATAGCTGCAGATTCAGCCATATTAAGCAGTAAATTGGTTACACCAGACATGGCAGATAAGACTACTAATGGTTTTTCATGATTGTCATGTGCAGATTTCACAATGTTTAATACTGAACGGATACTTGCTACAGTTCCGACAGAAGTCCCTCCAAATTTTAATACTTTCATGTTTATCGGTTATAGTTGTTTTAAAATAGTGACGTAACAAAAAAGCCTTCCTCAGATTAGAGGAAGGCTTGATATTATAAATACAATAAATACATCAAATAGTATTACTTCCTCCGATAATTATAGCCGGTGGTAATAATAATTGTTGATATCGTAGTGTTGTTTAACATTATTTTTTCAAAAATAGATTATTTTATTTACAATATTACTAACAAATGAAAATAAATATTAAATTTTTCATACTCCTTATTAAAGCGTGTTACTTGCTATATTTATATTAATTGTAAATAATATAGGATTAAATACATTTTATAGGCATAATAAAACCTAATAAGTTAAATTTTTGTTAAAAAAAACTATAATTCTTTGGATTTTAAAGCCTCATAGACTATCTTCGTAAGTGTTGAGAATGAGTATTCAATCTCACATGAAAGAAAGTTGTAATAAAATAAGCGATTTAATGAAAACAAAGAAACTAGTAGCAGGAATGCTATTGATAGGCTTTTGTCTAGTGTCGCACGCACAAACAACAAATAAAAGTAAAGTTGGAGATCAAGATAATCTTGCAAAAGAATATTTTTCTCAGATAATGGGTGTAGCCGTAAACGCAACTACGAACACCAAACTTTACCAGTTTGTTTATGATTGGTTGGGGACACCCTACCGACTAGGTGGTGATTCAAAAAAAGGAATTGATTGTTCTAAATTTTCTTTAGCTGTATACGAAAATGTATTCAATACAACTATAGGCTATAACAGCAGAAATCAATACGATAATGTAACTCCGGTTCGTCGTAATGATTTACAAGCTGGAGATTTAGTATTTTTTAAGATTAGAAGTAAGAGCATTACACATGTAGGAGTTTATCTAGGTGATGATAAATTTGCTCATGCTTCATCAAGTAAAGGTGTAATGGTTAGTAATCTTAACGAAGCATATTGGAAACGTTATTACTACAATGGAGGTCGTCCAAATCAAGAAGACTCTCACCGTGTAATGACAGCTGATGCTTCAAATTACAAAGATTAATTCTTATTCAGCATAACAAAAAACTCCGAATGATTTATTTAAATCATTCGGAGTTTTTTGTTTAATTTAGCTTAGTCAAATTCAAATTATGTCAACAAAGAAAACTTTAATATTAGATAAAGAGCAAATCAAACAAAAATCTAAACGTATTGCTTATCAGATTCTAGAAGATAATTTTGATGAGTTAAATATCGTTTTAGTTGGTATTGCTAACAGAGGATACATATTTGCACAACGCTTACAAAAAATTTTAAAAGAGTTATCTCCAGAAAAAAATATTGAGCTGATAAAAGTTACCATTGATAAAGAAAAGCGTTCATTAGAAGCTAACACGGACCTCCCTACATCAAATGCAGCTAATACAACAGTTATCATAGTTGATGATGTAATGAATTCTGGACGTACGATTGCATACGCACTAGGTGTTTTTATTGACGTTCCTTTAAATAAAATGAGAACTGCAGTATTGGTAGATAGGAGTCATCATAAGTTCCCTGTATATATAGACTATTCAGGAATTAAACTATCAACTATAATTAAAGAACACGTTGAGGTTTGCTTAGAAGAAGTCGATGGCAGAGAAGATGCAGCTTGGCTATATTAGATTTATTACCTTTAATACATCAACTTCTATTTAGCGAAATAATTCTATTTAAATTTTGCTAAATAGAAGATTTATTCTATCTTTGCATCACCAAAACAAAAAGGTGATACCTTAATCGGGGTGTAGCGTAGCCCGGTATCGCGCCACATTTGGGATGTGGAGGTCGTAGGTTCGAATCCTGCCACCCCGACGAAAAAGAGTTCAATCTTATTGAACTCTTTTTTTATCAGATCTTTTATCTCTATAAAAGTTACGAATAGCATGGATTGATTATGATGAGGTTGAACGAATTCGTATTCTGATTGAAAAAAGCCCTAATTTATTAGGGCTTTTTTGTTTTACTATAATTCATGTTTAAATATAATCGGTAAATGTTTATCTATCTATTAAAATGTGAATTATCATAATCAGTTTTAAAGATTGCTAATAGTCAAATAATTTATACATATATAATATGTGATCAGTACAATCTAGCTATAAAAGATAATATATCAATAATAACACTCTATAGAATTATAATTGATTTATACCAATACGTGAGACAACTATTCTAACAATCATATAGACAGAACTTATAACCGGTATCCATGAAACAATAACTAAGAAATTACTAAGCGCACAGTTCATTAATAATTCCAAAAGTAAAGAAATAAATAGTGATAATTATATTTTATATTTATCACAATATGCTAAAACGCAAAAAAGCCTTAGTATTTCTACTAAGGCTTTCTGTATAAAATAAGGCACCGACCTACTCTCCCACCTGTTACGGCAATACCATCGGCTCTGGCGGGCTTAACTGCTCTGTTCGGAATGGGAAGAGGTGAACACCG
>JAZQRD010000141.1:0-3253 GCA_045629405.1 Sphingobacterium sp.
GCAAAGATTTCCAACCAAAAGTTGTTGTGTCTTTGGGTTCATCCTCTGTGTAGCCGACGTATTGCTCTCCCAAATCTTCCATGTCGTGCACATCTAGCCCCATCATATGGCCTGTTCCACACTGAAAGAAAAGCGTAAAGGTATTTGCTTGCACAGCATCTTCGATATTGCCTTTTACGATTCCTAAATCTCTGAGCCCCTCCATTAATGATGTCACAGAACGTAAGTGAACTTCTTTAAATTTAATTTGAGGTGATAACATCTTGCTGGCAGAAGCAATTGCATGGTTTACTATAGTATAAATATCACGCTGTACCGAAGAAAACTTTCTTGCAACAGGGTAGGTGCGTGTCAAATCTGCTGCATAACCTTTGTCTGTTTCACATCCCGAATCATTCAAAATCATATCTCCTACTGTGAGAGTATGATGGCTATGCAGATTGTGCAATATTTCACCATGCTTTGTGACAATAGGTGGATAGGCGAATGTGCAACCTTGATCTTCGGCATAATGACGCATGGCATTAATAATTTCGTATTCTTTCATACCTGCTTTGGTTATGCGCATAGCTAATTTATGCATTTCGACTGTCGTAGTCAACGCTTTTTCAATCTCGTGAATTTCTTGTTCTTCTTTGACTGCACGTTGCTGTACAACAGCTTTTATGAAAGCTTCAGAAGGTTGTAAACTGGGGATTTGTGTTTGTGTTAATTCAGCAAGCAAGATCTTGTTATAACCCTGGTAAGGTGGTAAGTAATGAATCGTACGATTTTGCGTAATAGCTTTTTGACAGAAATTATGAATTTCTTTACTGGGTAGGATTTTTACAACACCAGATTTAGTAGCTTTTTCATGCAAAGTTTCTAATCGTCCAGTCCATACTATATCATCTATACTTGCCTCATCGCCAAATATTAATGTTTCATTTGCATCCAAATCTATAGCAGCAAAAATACCAGCAGCCTTTATTCCAAAATAATACAAAAAACTGCTATCCTGTCTGAATGGATAGCAGTTGTGCTCGAAATTAATAGGATGCTCCTTGTTGGTTAAGAAAAGGAGAATCCCTTTTGTATTGATATTTTGTATTAATTGTTGTCTTCGTCGAATATAAGTAGCTGTTGAAAACATAGTTTATTTCTTTTTTAAAGTGACTGTTTTCTTATCCTTAGGAATTAAGTATCTACCATTGGAATTTTGAGTAAAACCTTCCACTTGATAGCCACTTTCCCCGTTCAAAGATAGTATTATGTTGTTTATTTCTACATTATTGACTGTATTATTGAATGCTAATGTCACTTCTTTTGTTTTTTCATCATAAGTGAATTTGTTTATCTCGCCGACTTCTGTGGTTACCCATAAATTCTCTTCCGCTAAGAAAACTCTCGATTGTGAGGCGGTCGTGACTTCTACAGCGATATGATCTTTTTGCTGTGTCAAATTGCCTGAAAAAGCTAACCAGCCAAATTCCGGATGTTTGATGATGTAGGTGCCTGAATTCACAGCATAGCCATAAAAACCACTTCCATAATCTCCCGAAATTCCATCATTGGCTAATGTAGAAGGATAAGAGTGGAATGCTGCGGGACCAAAACCATCCTCCGTCACATTGGCTAAAGCGCCCATCATACCTGCATGTCCAACACGTAATAAGTAAAAATCACTTGGATTATTACGGTACTCATGTAGGACAGGTATAGAATTGAGTGCTGAGCCATAGTGATGCAATTGACGTTCGATACGCGATAACTTGCCACCATACACGAAATCCCAGTACCGTCTAGCACTACCATTGTATCCCCAATGAGGTACTGTAGGCATGTAAGCTAGGATCGCATTTAGTGTCACTAAAGCTTTGTCATTGAAGCCAAAATATTTAGACCACAAATACACTTCTTCTTGTCCAGTGGAGTCCCAAGGCATTTCACTACCAAATGGATAATTTAATTTGCGCCAATGCTCAGCTCTTTTGCGCATGGTAGATTCCAAATGAGTAGCTTCGGCTGTTAAGCCTTCTTTTTTCAAATCTTGGAGTATAAATAAGAAAACACTTCCTTCCATTTGCCCAAATTGCGCATAGTATGGCGCTTTGTCTACCATAGCAATAGCTGTATGGTAAGCGCGTCTTAGGTAATTGGACCAGCCTTCTTCGGTGACAAGATTATTGAAATTTCTACTCAATTTATACAATACCCAATGCGCTGCAGCCACGTGTGGATAATTGTACGATCTTCCAATATTATCGGCTTCTTTTTTAGGCCAAGCAGACCATGTTTTGTAATTAATATCTTCACTATACGTTCCTGCTGGCATAGAATCGGGCTCGTAATAGAATAAACTTTTTAAGACACCGTATTTGTTTTTTCCTTCTTTGTGCTGAATTCTTCCAAACATAGTTTCATTTACGAAGCGTTTTAACTTGTTAATTTCTTCGGGATGCGGTTGCAATAATTGCTTCATAATGGCGGCTAACCAACTTGCTGCTCCAGCTTCGTCACTTAGTCCTGCATACCAAGCGCGTTTTTCTTGTGTGATATGCGATTTAGTCTCATAATCGTATGAAATTACAGAAGGTGATCGTCCAAACAAGTCATTTGCATTTTCGTACCATTGTGTAGTAGTCAAAAAATGACCAAGATCTTTTACCACATCTTTTTCCGATTTAATGACTTTATAATGAACAGTTTGTAAGCTACCATCTGCGTAAGTAATATCTACGCGAGCGCGACCCCATTTTTTACCTTTTACTGTATAATTAGCCCATTTATTAGCTGTGTTCTGTTCTTTGCGTATCTCTAATGCATCAGCAGGATAAGACTGTATGTTTTTAATTGCTTTGGTGGATTTAAGAAATAGTTTGGCGGTATTGTTGAGCGGAAGAACATATCCTGAAGCACCAACTGCTACTGGTCTCTGTTGACGGATCAATTCATTTTCAATCTGTTTAATACTAGGTGCCAATACAAAACGAACTGCAAAAGATTTGCTTTGTCCCGGCTTTAACACGGTCGAAGTTGGTGTATTCCATTGTTCTACGCCTTTCCATTCTGTCTCCGCGTAGGCTTTGCTATGGATTACCCACTCGTGAAAACCTTCGAAGGTAATACTACGAGGTGTAGGATCAGCGTTGAGTGGATTGTACGCTTCGAATCCTGCATTTTCATAAGGCAATACCAACAAACTAGGTCCGTTACCATGTAATCTATTGACTTGCAAATAACCAGCATCTTTTCCTATGTACGGATCAAAGAA
>JAZQRD010000142.1:0-5108 GCA_045629405.1 Sphingobacterium sp.
AGTGCATTCGGACCCAAATTCGAAGGACAATCTTTCTACCAATATGATCCTGCAACGGGCACACAATCTACAGAAAGATTACCTTGGGTACCTTACAAAGAAAATATCAAAAGTTTTTGGCAAACGGGGTCAACACTGATGAATACGTTAGCAATCGAAGGTGGTACAGAAAAATATTCAGGAAGATTCTCTTTAGGTCATACCAAAAATAAGTGGTTAATGCCAAATACAGGATTCGAACGTCTTGTAACTGCTGTGAACAATAAATTCTCGGTAACGGACAAATTATCTATCTCTTCTAGAGTATCCTATACCAACAAATTTAGTGACAATCTACCTGCTACAGGATATAATAATCAATCTATTGCTTATTTCATGATTTTCCAAAATCCAAATATTGACTTGGATGTATATAAGCCTATGTGGCAACCCGGAAGAGAGCAAATAGATCAAATTCATCCTTTTAGTTCTTATATTGACAATCCATACATCATTGCAAATGAAATGACTAATGGCTTGAAAAATCATAATATTGAAGGTAACGTTCAATTGAACTATAATTTATCCGACAAATGGGACTTCATGCTGAGAAGCGGTCTTAATTACAGACAAGACTTCAGAGATATGAAGAGACCTTGGGGTACTGCTCAATATATACAAGGATATTACAAAGAGCAAGACGCTAACTGGTTAGAGCACAACACAGATTTCTTAGTAAACTTCCGCGAACAACTTACGGATAAAATCAAAATGACAGTAGGTGCAGGTGGTAATATTCGTAAGGAACAAAGTAATACCAAGAGTACGTCAGCAACAGGGCTGATGTTGCCAGGAATATTCAAATTATCCAATGCATTAAACAATGTCTATGTTGAGCCAAATAGATATGAACGTCAAGTGAATGGTTTGTATGCGTTAGCGAATTTCTCGTTCGATGACAAAATTTTCTTAGACCTTACAGCAAGAAATGATTGGTCTTCTACATTGCCTAAAGGCAATAACTCTTACTTTTATCCGTCAGTAACGTCAAGTTTCATATTATCGGATATATTCGAATTACCCGATCAAATTAGTTTCTCGAAATTAAGAGTATCATTTGCACAAGTAGGAAGTGATACAGAACCTTATAGACTACGCAAAGTATATAGTCAAAATATATTTCCTGGATCAGTTACGCCTCCATCTACTAGAAGCAATAATGATTTAAAACCAGAAATTTCGAACTCATTCGAGACAGGTCTTAACTTCTCGCTATTCTCGAATCGCATTACTGCAGACGTTAACTATTATTACAATACGACAGTCAACCAAGTATTACGTGTTCCAGTTGATATCACTACAGGTTATAGCTATTCATATATTAATGGTGGTAAGATCAAAAATGAAGGTATAGAAGTCATGTTGACAGGTAAACCGTTCAGAGGTAACTTCAAATGGACGCCTACTTTAACATGGTCTAAAAACTACAACGAAATCTTAGAATTGAGTAAAGATCTAGATTTAGCTCAACAAACGATTATGTCGAGTGGATCAGCTTCAATCATAGCTGTGAAAGGTGGTACTACAGGCGATATTTGGGGAGCTGGCTTAGTACGTAATGATGAAGGACAAATTATCTTTAACGCTAATACAGGACATGCACTACGTTCGCCAGTCAAATATATTGGTAATGCATACCCATCATGGAGAGGTGGATTCCAAAATGAATTCAACTACAAAAATCTAACGCTTAATGTTTTGGTTGATGGACAATTTGGAGGTATCATCTACTCACAGACACATCATAAAATGACCGAACAAGGTAAATTAAAACACACCTTAAAAGGAAGAGATGAAGGTTATATTATCGGTGAAGGTGTGGTACAAAATAGTGATGGTAGCTTCTCACCTAATACTAAACAAGTAGCTGTTCAATCTTATTATAGTGATTATTACAGACGTGCGAATGTTGAAACAAATAGTTTAGATGCTTCTTACTTAAAATTAAGAGAAGTCCGTTTCCAATATGCATTCCCTAAGGCATTTGCATCTAAAATGAAATTGTCAAATGTCTCATTAGCCCTATATGGTAGAGATTTATTTATGATCTCTAAATTCCCAATCTTCGATCCTGAAACCGCATCACTTAACGGTGCCAATATTATGCCTGGTGTGGAAATGGGACAATTACCATCGATGCGTACATTCGGCTTTAGCTTAAACGTAGGTTTATAAGATTATTACAAATGCAAAACAACATGAAAACTTTATTTAATAAACATATACTTCCCGTATTTTTAGGATCAACTATAGCATTAGGCTCTTGTAGTCACTTCGAGGAGATGAATATAGATCCAAATAATATCGATCGTGTCGTACCAGGTAGTTTAATGGCACCTTTGATCTATGACATTGCTTCAGAAAGTAGTACTAGAAGTTACGACTTCACATGGCAACTGATGCAAGTAAGTTTTCCATATCCTTCGACTGCCTTAGGTGTGCATAGATACGATATCACACCTACAGCAGGAAATGGCACTTGGAATAAAGGCTACTCTTGGCTAAGAAGCGTGAGGGAACTTGAAGAAGCTGCAAAGACGTCTAACCAACCCATATATTTAGCTGTAGCCAAAACATTAGAAGCATATACAGCTTCATTATTAACTGATGCTTTTGGTGATATTCCGTATTCTGAAGCAATCAAATTGGAGCAAAATATCACGACGCCAAAATTCGATAAGCAAGAAGATATATACAAATCATTAATCGAAGGACTAGAGGAAGCGAACAATATTTATGCTACAGAAATTGGTAGTATGACAGGTAACGATATTCTGTATAGCAATAACAAAGAAAATTGGCGTAAGTTTAATAACTCCTTATTGATGCGCTTATTATTACGTTGCAGTAAGAAATCAGAAATAAATGCATATACGAAGCTAAAGGAAATCATAGATAACCCAGCGCAGTATCCAGTATTTACAAGCAACGCTGACGCTGCCATATTAGAAGTTACAGGATTGAGTCCGTTCGATTATGCATGGAATCGTAGGCAAGACTATACGTTGAATCAAACCAAAGCTGCATTTTTTGTAGATATGCTAAATGAATACAACGATCCACGTAGACCTTTCTTTATGCGTGAAGCGAGCATTCCAAATTCACAGGATAGTATAGGCTATAGAGGAATACCTGCTGCTCATGATCCATCAGCTACATTTGCATTTAACCCTAGTGTTCCTAACCCTGACTTAATGGTTCCAGAAACTTTAGGTACGCCAGTTCACGAAATTATTATGCCTTATGCAGAAGTAGAATTTATTAAAAGTGAAGTATACCTACATTTCAATGATTTAGTGAAGTCAGAAGAGTCGTACAAGAAAGGCGTAATCGCAGGTATTACACAATGGATTGGTATTGCAGCACCAGCTAACAACTACTTCGATAATGTAGCTGTGAAGTTCGATGGCACACTTGAACGTATTATAAACCAGAAATATATCGCGTTATATATGTGTGATTACCAACAATGGTTTGAATATAGAAGAACAGGATATCCCGTTTTGCCAAAAACAGAACATATGCTTAATGATGGTTTAATGCCGAAGCGATTCATGTATCATGATAGATTAAGCATTACAAACCCTGAAAATTATAAATTAGCTGTTCAACAATTGGAAAATGGTGACTCTCCCCTTTCTAGAGTTTGGTGGGAAAAATAAAAGATCAGATCTTTTATCAATAAAAAGGACTTGTAGTAAACTACAAGTCCTTTTTTCATGAGTAACACCTATGTTAATCTTTAGATGAGGCGTATATAAACTATTCATTCGGGATATTTCGAATATGCATTTCAGTTTGTGGAAATGGAATAGATATTCCATTCTTATCAAAGGCAAGTTTGATTTTTTCTTGTAATCCATTATTAATAGCCCAAAAATTTTCTTTCGGAATCCAACCTCTTATAGTCAGATTCACCGAACTATCTCCAAGCGATCCTACAAAAACTGTAGGAGCTGGATTTTTAAGAATATTTTCTTCATCGTTGAGTATTTTCAAGATGATTTCTTTTGCGACTTTGATATTATCTTCATAACCGATTCCTACAACGATATCAAACCTTCTAGACGTTATTTTAGTATAATTTTTAATTACTGAATTCGCTAATGTACCATTTGGGCTGAAAACCTTTATGCCATTATCATCAGTCAAAGTCGTATATAGAAGATCAATTTTCTCCACAGTACCTGAAGATCCATTTGCACTATTTATATAATCTCCTACTTCGAATGGTCTAAATAATAAAATCAATATACCACCTGCAAAATTGGACAAACTTCCCTGTAACGCCATACCAACCGCTAGACCAAACGCTGATAACGCAGCAATAAATGATGTCGTAGCGATACCCATTGTACTAGCTGCTGTAAGTATAAGCAGTACATATAAGATAACTTTGAGTAAACTTGATACGAATCCACGAATTGACATATCTACTTCCCGTCGCTCAAATCGATTATTCAAAAATCGTAAGATAAAGCCTATCGCATATCTTCCAAAAAATAAAAGCGCTAAAGCTACTGCTACATTAGGAAGCTGGAGAATAATTTTGTCCAACAATTTTTCGAGTGTAGTTTCTATATTATTCATTATAATAGATTTTTAATTGACAAATAAAGTCATTTTTAGTGGAGTAGCCATATTCTATTCTAAAAAAATATCTACTTTAGACTATGATTTATCTCGACAATAATGCAACTACTAGATTAGATGATGTGGTAATCGAACATATGACTAAGGTCATGGAGAATGATTATGCAAATGCCTCAAGCACACAACATAAAGCCGGACGTATTGCCAATAATCTTGTAGAATCTGCGCGCCAGTCTATAGCAGAATTACTTGAAGTTTCACCAAAAGAAATCATATTTACATCCGGAGCGACAGAGTCGATAAATCTAGTCATTAAAGGTATATATAATCGATTGCAGCATTTTGGAAAGCATATTATCACATGTGCTACAGAACATAGCGCTGTGCTAAGTTCATGCAAGCAACTTGAATATATCGGAGCAGATATAACTTACCTGCCAGTAAATCCTGATGGTCAAATAGATCTCGAACTACTA
>JAZQRD010000143.1:0-3065 GCA_045629405.1 Sphingobacterium sp.
TCCCCCAGGTTTTGGAAATGCAGCACCTGTGTTTTCAGGAGTCCAATAATCAACCTTTACATTGTTACGACGACCACTCATCATATTTAAATAGCCAGATGAAGAATAAAGTGTACTGATTAATGTACCGCCATTTTTGAACGCCGCTACAGTCGACAAATCAAAACCTTTGTACGAAACTCGGGTATTGAAACCACCTTGGAAATTCGGCTCAATACTCATGATTTGTCTATCATCAGGTCCGATAGCACGTACTGGAGTTCCATCGGCATTATAGTCTCCCGTATATTTCACTTTAATCATACCAACATTACCTCCTGGTTCTAAAACACTTAAATGTGGATCCTCTTCTTGCCATAATCCTATTTTTTCATAATCATAAATTACATCAATAGGGTGTCCCACAAACCACCAGTTGTTTTCATCTCTCTCAGCACCAGAAGCTAGACCTACCAATTTATTTCTATTTGCATAAAGGTTCAGTCCTGCCTCCCAAGTCCAACCATTTTTGTTGTCCACTATTACGCCATTTAGAGACAGCTCAATACCCTTGTTTTGAGTCTGACCAACATTTGCTGTATAGCTTCCTACCCCTGATGTCGCAGGTAATCCAACACCAAGTAATAAGTCTTTCGTGTTAGTCTTATAATATTCAATCGTTCCTGATAAACGGTTGTTCAATATTCCAAAATCAAGTCCGTAGTTAAATGTCTCTGAATATTCCCAACCTAACGATGGATTTGGTAATTCAGTCACATAATAGCCTGTTGAATATTCATCACCAAAATTATACGGGCGCGTACTCAAGCGTCCAAGTGTAGCGTAAGGTGCAACAGATTGGTTAGATGTTTGACCATAACCTAGTCTAAGTTTTAATGAGTTTACTACTGAAGCATCTTTCATAAAAGATTCGTTAGCGATATTCCAACCAACTGAGACAGCTGGATAAGTATGCCATTGGTGTCCTTTTGCTAATCGAGATGATCCGTCCGATCGAAGCGTTGCGGAAACCATATAACGGTTGTCATATGCATACATTACCCTACCCATCACAGACATCAATCCGCTTACACGGTAATTTTGTTCATTGGGATTTACAGTGATTTCTCCCGCTGCCTGACCCAAGTTATAGAACTGAAATGCATCCGCAGGAATATCTCGCGCATTAACGCGTGAATCGTTATATCTGTTTTCTGATGCAGAATATAAGGCTACTACGTTGAAATTATGTTTTTGGTTAAACGTACGATCATACGTCAAAATGTTTTCTATCGCCCAGTCCGTAGTCATTGCATTGCCTATAGAAGCGGTAGATTCCGTTTCAGGATTGGTACTATTAATTCCACTTCCTGTGTAGCTACCACTATTGCTTTGACGATAATTCAAACCAAGGTTAGCTCTATATTTCAGCCCTTCAATTCCTGGAACACTAAATTCTCCGTACAATGTGTTATATGTACCATAGGCTCTATTTTGACTTAACCATTGCTCTTTCAAATTGTTTACCACATCTTTTGAATAAGACCAAGGTTCATCTAAAGGCATTCGAATTGTTCTTTTCCAACTGCCGTCTTCATTATAGGGGTTTGCTATTGGAGACATGCTCAGAATACCGTAAATACCTACATTGGATCCTTGATTAAGACTAAAATTACTATTCGTCGTAAAACCTACACGGATGTGACTGCCGATATTTTGATCCAAACTTCCGCGGATAGAATAACGTTTGTAGCCTTGCGTAGGTATGACGCCCAAGTCATTTAAATAGCCAGCATTAAAAGCGTACATGCCACTCTGCGTACCACCAGTGACTCCCACGTCGTGGCTATTCATTAATCCAGTGGTATACAATAAATCTTGCCAATCGGTATCCGTATCATCCGATTCGTCCAATGAATTACTGTATTGTCCAGCTGCTTTACGCAAAGCAGCGAATTCAGGACCATTCATCATCGGGTAGCGAGCAAACAGCTCTCTTATACCCGCAAAACCATTATAGTTGAACTTTGCATTCTGTCCCATACTACCTTTGTCCGTAGTAACTAATATTACTCCATTTGCACCTCTTGAACCGTAGATAGCTGTAGCAGAGGCATCTTTAAGGATGTCTATACTTTTTATATCATTGGGATTAATGTCTGCAATAGAACCTGGGAAAGGTATACCATCCAACACGATTAATGGATCGTTACTTGCTGATAGCGAACGAGAGCCTCTTATTCTTACTTGCATTACTGCTCCGGGCTGTGAAGATGTCTGCGTCATTTCTACCCCAGGTAAACGTCCTTGAAGCGCTTGCGAAATATTAGCAGAAGGAACTTCTCTTAACGCATCTCCCCGAATGGAAGATACAGAACCTGTGACTGCTTCTGCACGTTGTGTTCCGTATCCAACTACAACAACATCCTCTAGGCTCGTAGTTTGTGACTCTAATGTCACTACAATTTCTGTCTGATTATCGACAGTAAAATCTTGGCTTATGTAACCGACATAAGAAATATTTAATATTGTTTTTCCAGAAGGAATAGTAAGTGTGAACGTACCATCAGAAGCACTTGATGTACTGGTCGTAGTGCATTTTACCTGAATGCTGGCATTGGCTAGTGCTGTTCCTTCCTCGCTAACTACTTTTCCTCGAAGCGAGCGCTGTGCGAGGGCAAAATTAGGGATTAACAACACCAAAGCAAGGACGAAAATCAGCCTTGATAGATTGTGGGTTTGTTTTTTTTTCATAAGGTAGTGTTTAAAATTTCATTAGCACCTACATTGCCCAATCAATAGAATATGCTCACGAGTGAGATAGTCCCAATTGCTTAAAGTAGATGACTAAGGTTATAAAGTTTATAATCTTATTAATTGAATATTTTAACTGGTTATCCGCTAATAACAATCAATTGCTCTTTGAGACTGAATTCAAAGGAATATTATATAGTAATATAATATTGCAACCGATTGCATTATTAAGATAAAAGTAATTTATATTCTCTATTGACCTAGCAGATTTAACAAAATAATTACGTAAACGATTGCATAATATGCTAGGAGATTGAATTATAAAAAACTAC
>JAZQRD010000144.1:0-31056 GCA_045629405.1 Sphingobacterium sp.
TTTAATTCTTGATGACTAACCTTGTTGATCTTGACTAATTGTGTGCGTGAGATAATCGTATTGATTATTTTATCTTGATTTTCGGCCACCAATAAGAATAGCGTTTTCTCAGGAGGTTCTTCGATCAACTTTAGCAAAGCATTACCTTGCGTATCTAGATATTCGGGTAACCACATGATTAGAACCTTATATTCAGCTTCAAAAGATTTAAGACTTAGTTTCTTGATGATATCATGTGCTTCTGCAATATTAATATTTGCTTGCTTGTTACCTGCATCTAATTGATCACGCCAGTATGGCAAAGTAAGGTACGGATCTTGTAGTACAGTAGTCCGCCAAATGTCCATATAATCTTTAGCAGTCTCGTCCTTACCTTTAGCGAAGAATGGATATGAAAAATGTAAATCAGGGTGTATTAAACGTTGATATTTACGACATGATGAACATAGACCACAGCTATCTTCTGCAGACTTATCGTCACAATTGATATATTGGGCATAAGCGATCGCCAATGCCAATGAACCTGAGCCAGATGGCCCCAAGAACAATTGAGCATGGCTAACTCTGTTATTATGTACAGAGTTGATTAGATGAGATTTAATCTCTTTATGACCTAATATTTCTTTGAATTGCATAAGTTTTCTTATACAAATGTACTAAAATAATAATAGTGTAAATAATATTGCGTATGGTAGATACTAATGAAGAAGTTTTGATAGTTTTTGCGTATTATTGCATATAAAAAACTTATCGAGATTACACATGAGGTTCATAGTATCAACATCAGTATTATTAAAGCAGTTGCAAGCAATTAGCGGTGCATCAAGTAGCAGTACAGTTCTTCCTATTTTAGAAAACTTTCTATTTGAAATCAAAGACAATTTGTTGACGATATCTGCTACTGATTTACAAACAAGTATGGTTACTTCTTTACCAATTGAGGCTAAAGAAGAAGGAAGAGTAGCAATGCCTTCAAAGATTTTGATTGATACACTAAAAACTTTACCAGATCAGCCTGTTGCTTTCTCTGTAGATATAGCTACACTCGCTATTGAAATTAGTGCTGGTGATGGTAAATATAAATTGAGCGGTGAGAATGCTGATGATTTTCCTAAGATCCCTGTAGTAGATAATGTTTCTACAGTAAAGATGCCTGCAGCTATATTAGCGGAAGCAATCAATAAAACTATTTTCGCGGTGAGTAATGATGAGTTGCGTCCAGCTATGTCTGGTGTATTCGTTCAATTGAATGGCCAGCATGTAACGTTTGTTGCTACTGATGCACATCGATTAGTAAAGTACACGCGTTCGGATGTTACAGTAGATAAAGCAACTTCTATTATCCTTCCTAAAAAAGCATTAACATTATTGAAATCTTCTCTTCCATCAGATGAGACAGAGGTTTCTATTGAATACAACAATACTAATGCATTTTTCCAATTTGGTAGCATCAATTTGATCTGTCGATTAGTAGATGAGCGTTATCCAGATTATGAGGCAGTTATTCCTCAGGTTAATCCTAACAAATTAACCGTAGATCGCTCGTTATTCTTAAATACATTACGTCGTGTTGTGATTTTCGCAAATAAAACAACACATCAAGTTCGTTTGAAGATCAACGGTAGTGAGTTACATATATCTGCTGAAGATTTGGATTTCGCAAATGAAGCTCATGAACGTTTAAGTTGTCAGTTTGAAGGTGATGATTTAGAAATTGGTTTCAATGCTAAATTTTTAGTCGAAATGTTGAACAATTTGAATAGTGAAGAAGTAGTTATCGAGATGAGTACACCAAATCGTGCAGGCTTATTGTTACCAGCTACGAAACAAGAAAACGAAGAAATCTTGATGTTGGTGATGCCGGTGATGTTAAATAATTACAATTAATTAAGCAAGTTTTGGATTTAGTATATTCTTTAATAGATTTCATTCTAAATATCGATAAACATCTTATCGAGATCGTGAATGATTATAAGTACTGGACGTATTTAATTTTATTTCTAATCATTTTTGTAGAGACGGGTGTCGTTGTGATGCCTTTTCTTCCTGGTGATTCATTATTGTTCGCTGCTGGAATGTTAGCTGCTCAACCTAATGAATTGAACGTATGGGTCATGATTATCTTGTTATTAATTGCAGCTATCACAGGTGATTCGTTAAATTATTCAATTGGTAAGAACTTTGGGATGAGAATCACAAACTTCAAGCTATTTGGTAAACAAATGGTAACGGAGTCACAATTAGCCAAAACGCAAGATTTCTATGAAAAATATGGTAGTAAGACTATCGTAATTGCTAGGTTTGTTCCGATCGTACGTACATTAGCTCCATTCGTTGGAGGTATAGGACGTATGAACTATGGTACGTTTATTACATATAATGTAGTAGGTGCTATCCTATGGGTTGTTGGTATCACATTGGCAGGTTATTTCCTTGGAAATATTCCGTTGATTAGAGACAATTTCTCAAAAGTAGCCTTACTGATTATTGTTTTATCCGTGCTTCCAATCGTATATGAAGTTATAAAAGAAAAATTCTTTAATAAAAAGGAAGCCTAACAGCTTCCTTTTTTATTTGTAATAGAACCATAGACTAATTTATTTTAGTCAAGTCATACATATTGTTTAATTATTTAAAGCAACTTTTTATATCTAAAAGTTGCTTTTTTTACGTTAAATAGGTTTAAACAATGAAGAATATTTGAAGTCCAAACCAATATAACATATACTAGATAATTATGCGTTTAATCCTAACTTTATTAATATTATTAGTAGCTACTGCTCATGGTCAGACAAATAGGATTGTCGTGGTAAAATCGGAAGCACAGGATGCTTTTCGTTTACTAATTGATATCCGAATGAATCCTGAGCGCTATATACGTGAATTACAAATAAGTTCGGTTACAAAGAAAGTAAAACGCACAAAACTTAGATGGAATAATAACTTGGCTCGTGTAGCCGAAAAACGCGCATTAGATATGGCTAAACGTAATTATTTCGATCATACTGATCCAGATGGAATAGGCCCTAACTATCACATCCATCATGGAGGATATAAATTAAACACGGATTGGCTAAAACGGTTGGATGCGAACAATTTTGAATCTATAGCTGCTAATCATCTCACAGCATTTGAAGGTATCAAAGCGTTTATAATAGGTAAAGGCTCCCCTGGTTTTATGCATCGTAAACATATGTTAGGATTGGACGAATGGAATGCCTCTTTAATGGATGTAGGTATAGGATTTGTTCGCTCTCCTATCGGTTCTAAATACAAGACTTATTTGTGTGTATTGATTGCAAAGCATGATTGGTAATCCGACCTTGCACATGTACTGAAATATATGATATTGACTTTAATAAGTAAATTCCTACCTTTGCATATGATAAAGTCAATGACAGGTTACGGTGTGGGTTCACAAGAAAACCAAAAAGTGAAATATACCGTTGAAATAAAATCGCTTAATTCTAAATTTTTGGAATTAAGTATTCGCTTGCCTAAAGCCGTTTCAGATAAAGAATTGACCTTACGTGGTGAGTGTAGTAAACTGATCGAACGTGGCAAAGTGAATGTTATGATTTCATCAGAGTATGCAGACCAAACTGCTAGGGCATCTTCTATCAACACGGAATTATTCAAAAAATACTATACACAATTAAAAGATATCGCTATGCAAGTCGGCGAATCAGATCGTTCATTATTCGATCTAGCTCTTAATATGCCGGAGGTAGTTTCTACTAATGATGATGAAATAGATGAAGATGAAGGTCGTGTATTAATGGAAGCATTTCATGCTGCGGTGAAGCATTTTAATGAATTTCGTTCGGATGAAGGGAATGTATTGAAAGCTGATCTTGAAAAGCGTGTAAAGATGATTCAATCTTATATGGCAGACGTAGAAGCTGTAGAAGGTGATCGTATTCCATTGATTCGTGAGCGTCTAAGCCAATATATGGATGAGGCTGTAGGTAAAGAGAATATTGATAAGAATCGTTTTGAACAAGAGATTATTTTCTATATCGATAAGTTAGATATTACAGAAGAAAAGGTTCGTCTTACAAGCCACTGTAACTATTTTCTACAAGCATTGAATGCGTCAGATTCAAATGGTAAAAAATTAGGATTTATCTCTCAGGAAATGGGTAGAGAAATAAATACCTTAGGTTCTAAAGCCAATAACGCCAACATACAACAGATTGTAGTGCGCATGAAAGAAGAACTAGAAAAAATTAAAGAACAATTACTTAACGTATTATAAGAGTAGCATGAGCGGAAAGTTGATTATATTCTCGGCACCATCAGGCGCTGGAAAAACAACCATAGTTAGACATTTATTAGGCAACCACAGCGATAAGTTTGAATTTTCGATCTCAGCTAGTACGCGTGCTCCGAGAGGACAAGAAGTAGATGGTAAAGATTACTATTTCATCTCGCAAGAGGAGTTTTTACATAAGATAGCCAAACATGAATTCATCGAATTTGAAGAAGTTTATTCAGGTACATATTACGGCACATTGCGTTCGGAAGTAGAGCGTATCTGGGCATTAGGGAAGCATGTAATCTTTGATATCGACGTAGTCGGTGGCTTGCGTTTGAAATCAAAATTTCCAGATGAAGCGATCGCTATTTTTGTGAATCCTCCTTCTTTAGACGTACTAAAAGAGCGACTTACAGGCCGTGGTACAGATTCAGAAGAAAAGTTACAAGAAAGATTCGCAAAAGCTGAACTTGAATTGAGTTATGCTGATAAGTTTGATATTGTTTTAAACAACTTCGAATTAGAAGCAGCAAAAGCTGAAGCAGAAAAATTGGTAATAGATTTTATTGCAAATAAGTAATAACTTATTGCACACAAGGCTTAGATCATGGCAAATAAAAAGATTGGTTTATTTTTCGGTTCATTCAACCCTATACATGTAGGTCACCTGATTATTGCTAATTATATGGTCAATTATACTTCTTTAGATGAAGTATGGTTTGTCGTATCGCCACAGAATCCTTTTAAAGAGAAGAAATCACTCGGGAACATGTATGATCGTCTAGAGATGGTTTCTTTAGCTATTGGTGATTCTGATCGACTGAAAGCTTCAGATATAGAGTTTACACTACCCCAACCTTCGTATACGATAGATACATTAGTTCATTTGAAGGAAAAATATCCAACTAAGGATTTTGTATTAATAATGGGCGAGGATAATTTGGAAGGACTACCAAAATGGAAGAATGCTGATATTATCCTACGAGATTATGAAATTATAGTTTATCCGAGACCTGGATATGATGGTGGTGAATTAAAAAATCATTCTGCGGTTACCATGACCGATACTCCGGTGATGGAACTATCATCAACATTGATACGTCAAGCTCTTAAAGAAAGAAAAAATATACAGTTCTATACGCCTGATAAAGTGATAGAATTTATTGATAAAAAGGGATTATATCTCTAGCACGAAAGCTTAACCTAATGGGTTAAGCTTTTTTTGTAAAAAAATGATTCTTTACTATAATTTTCAAAACAATTAAGTAGTTCATCAGTTGTATCTCTAAACAATTAGTTATAAAGCTATGGACAAATTAGATTTACAAGGTAAGTGGAACGAAATGAAAGGTAAGATCAAGCAAGAATATGCTGATTGGACTGATGACGATTTAGCGTATGAAGAAGGTAAAGATGATGAATTGCTTGGAAGGCTTCAACAAAAACTAGGTAAAGCACGCGAGGAAGTCATCGATTGGTTGAAAGGTTTAGGTTAAAGGTTGATTATATATTGTAATAAGGGGGACGCTTCACAGCTGTTCCCCTTTTATTTTTTTTTAGGATTATATTAGTAGGATGTTAATACTATGATTTATTATTTTACTTCTTCTTAAGAATGGCATTATCAATTATTTCCTAACTTAGCATTATGGCAGCAAACAAACCTACTATATTGGTCGTAAACGACGACGGTATCACGGCACCTGGTATTAAAGTGTTGTTGGAAGAGATGAAGAAACTGGGCAATGTCGTGGTTGTAGCGCCCGATGGTCCACAATCCGGAATGGGGCATGCTATTAGTATAGGCAAACCGTTAAGGTTAGATAGAGTTGATCTTTATGAAGGTGTAGAAATGTACAAATGTTCAGGTACACCGGTAGATTGTGTCAAATTGGCCGTTGATCGAATTTTTAAAGATAAAAAACCAGATTTGTGTGTGTCGGGAATTAATCATGGCTTGAATTATTCAATAAATGTATTGTATTCAGGTACGATGTCTGCTGCGGTCGAAGGTGCTATTGAAGGTATCCCATCTATTGGTTTCTCATTGGATGACTTCTCTCATGCTGCAGATTTTTCGCATACACGATCGTATGTGTTCAGTATCGCACAGCAAGTGCTTCAAAATGGTCTTCCTAAAGGGACTCTATTAAATGTTAACTTTCCACATATCGACCATGCTATCAAAGGAATTAAAATTTGTCGCCAAGCAAATGGTAATTGGGTAGAAGAATTCGAACACCGTGTAGATCCTTACAAAAGAGAATATTACTGGATGACAGGTCGCTACGATTGGGTAGATCGTGGAGAGGATACAGATGTGTATGCGATCAACAATGATTACGTATCTATTGTTCCTACGCAGTTTGACATGACTGCTCATCATGCTATTCAAGAATTAAATTCTTGGTCTTTTGATGTAAGATAATTCCATGAAGAAAGATTCATTTATTTTAGGTTTTATAACAGGTGTTTTAGCTCCTATTATTGCTTTTTTGTTAACGACATATACGAGTTTTCAACAAGATTATTTCGCAAACAAACCTATCGCATTGTATGTGCTGGCTGCGGTGATTAATTTGATCGTCGTTAGATTTATCTATAGAGCTGGATACGAAAAATTTGCTAAAGGAATAATTTTATTGACATTCTTAGCTATGCTTATATTGATATTCGGTTCAACGGTCAATATTTAATATTAATCATCTATTTTACGTGTTACTATGAAATTAACCTTAGGCTTTTCGCCTTGCCCAAATGATACATTTATTTTCGATGCTTTGATACATCACAAAATTGATACTGATGGTCTAGAATTCGATGTTGAATATCATGATGTTGAGACTTTAAATCAAAAAGCATTTAAGAAAGAATTAGCAATCACAAAGTTAAGCTATCATGCTTTTGCTTATGCTATTGAAGATTACGAATTATTAGATGCTGGTTCAGCATTAGGATTTGGAGTCGGACCTTTACTAATTACCAAAGATCCACAATTGGCAAAAGAATTGGCAAGCCATGCTGGCAAAGAATTACCAGCATCTATACAAGACTTACGTGTCGGTATTCCAGGTAAGTATACAACTGCAAATTTTCTGCTAGGATTGGCATTTCCTACACTTCAAAATAAAGAAATATTAGTATTTTCGGATATTGAGCAAGCAGTTATCAATGGCGATATAGATCTAGGCCTAATCATTCATGAGAACAGATTCACGTATCAAGATAAAGGTTTACATAAAGTAGTCGACCTTGGTGACTTTTGGGAAAAAACGACAGAAAGTCCTATCCCGCTTGGCGGTATAGTTATTCGAAGAGATTTGCCAAAGGAGATAAAAAATAAAGTGAATAATCTGTTAAAGGAGAGCGTAGAATATGCCTTTAAAAACCCAAAATCAGCGATAGAATACATCAAGCTACATGCTCAAGAGATGGATGAAGATGTCATGTATAAACATATAGAATTGTATGTAAATCAGTATTCTGTAGAATTAGGAGAATTGGGAAAGAAAGCTATTAATTCGTTATTTGCTAAAGCTAAAACATTAGCGTTAATACCTGAAAGTGATAAAAATATTTTTTTGTCAGGAAATTCAGAAAAAAATGTCTAATACATTGAAAGTTATCATCCGTATTAATTAAATTTGCCCGACTAGTGCCAAAATGTCCTGGTTTAGAGTTTGGATTCAATTTTGTGCATGTGAAAAGAGATAAAATAAAATTATGTTAAAATTCTTAAGTAAATTATTTGGTAGCAAGTCCGAACGAGATATTAAAGCTATTCAACCAATTGTAAATAATATCAAGGAAGAATATAGCAAGCTTACCAACTTGTCACATGACGAGCTTCGTGCTAAAACTCTTGAATTCAAAAATCGTATACTGGATTACTTAAAGGATATTGACAGCGAAATAGCAGAATTAAAAGTTAAAGCAGATGATGACTCAGCTGATATGTCAGAAAAAACATCTGTTTACGAACGAATAGATAAATTAACAAAGGATCGCGATAAAAAGTTAGAGGAAGTATTAGAAAAAATTCTTCCTGAAGCTTTTGCTGTAGTAAAAGAAACGGCTCGTCGTCTTACCGAAAATCCAGTGTTGGAAGTAACGGCTACAGATTTCGATAGAGAATTATCAACACGTAAGGTAAATGTGACTATCGAGGGAGATAAAGCTTTATGGGCTAATACCTGGATGGCAGCAGGCAACAAAGTAACGTGGAACATGGTACACTACGATGTTCAGTTAATCGGTGGTATTGCGCTTCATCAAGGTAAAATTTCTGAGATGATGACTGGTGAAGGTAAAACATTAGTAGGTACACTACCTACTTATTTGAATGCTTTATCAGGTCAAGGTGTACATATCATTACAGTGAATGATTACTTAGCTAAGCGTGACTCGGAATGGAATGCTCCATTATTTGAATTTCATGGTTTATCAGTAGATTGTATAGACAAACATCAACCAAATTCTCCTCAACGTCGTAATGCATACAAATGTGATATCGTGTATGGTACGAATAATGAGTTTGGTTTCGATTATTTACGTGACAACATGACGCAGACACCTGACGCTATGGTTCAACGTAAATTGCATTATGCAATGATTGATGAGGTGGATTCAGTTTTAATTGATGACGCTCGTACGCCATTAATCATCTCTGGTCCTATTCCGCGTGGTGATGAACATGAATTCTATCAATTAAAACCACGTATCGAAAGATTAGTAAATGCTCAAAAAGCATACATCAATACTGTATTTAATGAAGCGAAAAAAGCAATCGCAGCGGGTGATATTGATCCTGAAGCTGGTGGTTTAGCTTTATTCCGTTCGTACCGCGGTTTACCAAAAAATAAAGCTTTAATTAAATTCTTAAGTGAAGGTAATCACCGTCAGATTTTGCAAAAAGTAGAAAATTTCTACATGTCAGAGCAAAATCGTCATATGCCTAAGGCTGATAAAGAATTATTTTTCGTAATTGATGAGAAGAATAACCAAGTAGAGTTAACTGAAAAAGGTATTGAGTTAATCACAGCTACTGGTGAAGATCCAAGTTTCTTTATCTTACCTGATGTAGGTACTGAAATCGCAGAGATCGAAAGATTAGATGTATCTGCAGAAGAAAAAGCAGCTCGTAAAGATGAGTTGTTGAGAGATTACTCAATCAAAGCAGATCGTATTCACTCGATCAATCAATTATTAAAAGCATATACTTTATTCGAACGCGACGATCAATATATTGTTGACGAAGGTAAAGTGAAGATTGTAGATGAGCAAACAGGCCGTATCATGGATGGTCGTCGTTACTCAGATGGTTTACACCAAGCTATCGAAGCTAAGGAAAATGTGAAAGTAGAAGATGCTACACAAACTTATGCTACGATTACATTACAAAACTATTTCCGTATGTACCATAAATTATCTGGTATGACGGGTACTGCTTCTACAGAAGCAGGTGAATTATGGGAAATCTACAAATTAGACGTAGTCGATATTCCTACAAATAGAGGTATTCAGCGTAACGATAAAGAAGATATGATTTATCGTACAGCGCGTGAGAAATATAATGCAGTAGCACAAGAGATTCAGACATTAACAGAGCAAGGTCGTCCAGTATTAGTAGGTACTACTTCAGTTGAGATTTCTGAGCTATTAAGCCGTATGTTGAAACTTAGAGGTATTAAGCATAACGTGTTGAACGCAAAGTTACACCAACGTGAAGCAGAGATTGTAGCAGAAGCTGGTCAACCAGGTCAAGTTACTATCGCTACCAACATGGCTGGTCGTGGTACGGATATTAAGTTATCACAAGAAGTTATCAACGCAGGTGGTTTAGCAATCATTGGTACTGAGCGTCACGAATCTCGTCGTGTAGACCGTCAGTTACGTGGACGTGCAGGTCGTCAGGGTGATCCAGGTTCATCTCAGTTCTTTGTTTCGCTAGAGGATCCATTAATGCGTCTATTTGCATCTGAACGTATTTCGAACATCATGGTTAAGATGGGTGTTGAAGATGGCGAAGTAATGCAACACAGTATGTTGACGAAGTCTATCGAACGTGCGCAACGTAAGGTTGAAGAAAATAACTTTGGTATTCGTAAGCGTCTATTAGAATACGATGACGTCATGAATTCACAACGTAACGTGATCTATACTAAACGTAAAAATGCATTGTTTGGCGAGCGTCTTGATGTAGATTTGAACAATACTATTTATGATGTTGTAGAAGATGTTGTATTTACTGCGAAAGAAGGTTCATCATACGAAGAATTCCAAATTGAAGTCATTCGTCTATTTTCTATCGATCCAGCAATCACTGCAGAGGATTTTGCTTCGAAAAAATCGGAAGTCCTTGCAGATACATTATTCGATCAAGTAATTACGCATTATAATAATAAAGCTAAGAATATCGCAGCACAGACATTGCCTGTATTGACGAATGTACTAGCTGAACGTGGTGAGATGGTTGAAAACATTGTTGTACCATTTACTGATGGTATTCGCGGTATTCAAGTATCTACTAATTTGAGTAAAGCGGTAGAGTCAAAAGGTACTGACGTATTCAGATCTTTCGAAAAAGGTGTTGTATTAGCATTGATCGATGAATCTTGGAAAGAGCACTTACGTGAAATGGATGATTTGAAACAATCAGTTCAAAATGCTGTTTATGAACAAAAAGATCCAATTATCATTTATAAGATGGAAGCTTTCAGTTTGTTCAAAACAATGCTAGCAAACATGAACAAAGAAATCGTTAGTTTCTTATTCAAAGGAGCAATTCCTGGACAACCAAATGATAGTAACGAGCAAGCTCGTGAGCAGGCAGCGCCTCAAGTACAAGCTACTAAAGCAGAGTTGGAATCTCCAACGGGCGTATCTGAGGAAGATCTATCAGCAAATCAAGCTGTAGGACCTAATGATGTATGTCCATGTGGATCAGGATTGAAATACAAAAATTGTCACGGAAACCAAGCTTAATTTCCGTAGTAAAATAAATAGAGATGTCGAGAAAGGGATTGATTTTAGGGTTAGGTTTTGTAGTTGCCTCTTTGTCAACAATGGCACAAGAGCATCAAGGTGTTACTGTTTCTAAGGATACATTAATCACTTTACTGCAATCATTCAGAGCCGAACATGAAATCAATCCTACCACATCTCGTATGATTAGCCTTGGTAGACGTGTAGTAGATAAATCTAAAGCGACACGTGTGAAACGTAAGGGTTTTCGTGTACAAATCTATGCAGGACCTAATCGTAATGAAGCTTATGCAATCCAGAGTAGATTCAAAAATCAACATGCTGATGTAGATAGCTACATCACATATGCTGAACCAAATTATCGTGTTAAAGTTGGTGACTTCACGAGTAGATCGGAAGCTAATGCCTTTATGCGCGAATTACGTGCCCAATATTCCACCGTTTTCGTATTCCAAGAAGATATCTGGGTTTGGGAATAATCCATTAATAATATGGCCAATTTAAAGAGTGAAATTCAACAGTTGGCAAAAGATTTCTTTGCTGAAACAGTCGACATTCGTCGTCACCTACACCAACATCCCGAATTATCTTTCGAAGAGTACAATACTGCAGACTTCGTTAAAAAACAATTAGAAGACCTCCAAATTCCTTATCAAATAATGGCCAATACTGGTGTGGTTGGTTTATTAAAAGGTGAATTAGCAGGTGATAAAGTTATAGCTTTACGTGCTGATATGGACGCGCTTCCTATTACAGAAGTCGAAGGTCGTACATACGGGTCTCAAAATCCTGGTGTAATGCATGCATGTGGGCATGATGTACATACCTCTTCCCTACTTGGTGTCGCTAAGATTTTATCCAAAATGAAATCTCAATTTGGCGGTACCGTAAAATTTATATTCCAACCAGGTGAAGAAAAGCTTCCGGGTGGCGCTTCTCTAATGATCAAGGAAGGTGTATTGCAAAATCCAGAGCCTCAGGCCGTAATTGGACAGCATGTGATGCCCCTAATGGAGGTAGGGAAAGTTGGGTTCAGATCTGGTCAATATATGGCTTCTTGTGATGAATTGTTCATGACTATACGTGGACAAGGTGGTCATGGTGCACAGCCTCATCAGAATATTGATCCTATTGCTATTACAGCTCAAGTTATTACAGCATTACAACAAGTTGTAAGTCGTTTTGCGGATCCTAGAATTCCTACAGTACTTTCATGGGGTAAGATAGAAGGCAAAGGCGCAACGAATATTATACCGGATGAAGTGAAATTAGAAGGAACGTTTCGAACTTTCAATGAAAAATGGCGCGCAGAAGCACATCAAAAGATGATTAAAATGGCTACTGGTATCGCTGAAAGTATGGGGGCTACCTGTGACTTTGAAGTTCGTCATGGCTATCCCTTCTTAGTAAATGAACCTGTACTTACTGCATCAGCTCGTCAGTCTGCAAAAGAATACATAGGTGAAGAGAATGTCGTAGAATTAGAGTTGTGGCCTACGGCTGAGGATTTTGCTTATTATTCGCAAGAATCCAATGCTTGTTTTTATAGATTAGGAACAGGCAACAAATCTAAAGGAATAGTATCTGCTGTACATACACCTACATTTGATATAGATGAGCAGGCACTTGAACTAAGCATCGGTCTAATGGCTTATATCACGATCAATCAATTATCTAAATAGTTAGCTTGTATGTCTTCACATCATATTGTCAGAGAAAACCAGGAGCCAGCTTTATTAGTAGGATATTATCAAGCTATTGGTAGTGAATATTTGGGGCAACTGTTGGAATGGTCTCCTACTATAATCACGAATAGCGACAACATAGATTTTTTCCTCGCAGAGGGAATTAAAGTTGATATTTTTGCAGGAGATATCACATTGATTCCACATCAAGAGCAACTTAAGCATATTCCCATATCGTCGGGTTTTATATATGACGCATTAGACTATTTGATCGCAAATAATTATAAAGCAGTTAATATTCTATTAGATGAAGTTCCTATAGAACTTTTAGCGTATGCTGATCGTATAAATATTGTATGCTTTGCTAATGGCAAGCGATATGTACTTGTTAAAGAGTACTATGAAAAGTGGAAGCCAAAAGGAGAACAGATTTTTGTAAATGAAGAGAACATAAAATCATTCAACGGATTAGATATATGTGCAAAGCATACGTTTATAACCGTAGCAGATGGTTTTTTTAGAATAGAATTTAATCATCATGATTATATGTTAGTTGGAGAAATGATTTAATCATATGCAGAAGATTACTCAGGCAACAAAAGAGGATGCTCATCTAATTCATAAGTTAGTACATCAGATATATGGACCAACTTATAGTCTAATACTTTCTGATGAACAGATACAATTCATGCTAGAAAAGAATTATACAATCACTTCGTTGCATGAAGCGATGGACGAAGGGCAGGATTTCTATTTGATATGGGATGACCAAGGAAATCCGGTTGGATTCATGGCGCTGAAGAGTAATATTGAGAATGTTCTTCGTATAGAGAAGTTATATTTGCTTCCTATCACACAAGGCAAGGGCTTTGGTACTGAGTTTATATCCTTTGCGGAGGATACCGCTCGAAATAATAAAAAATCAATATTAGAGCTTAACGTCAATCGTGGTAATAAAGCGTATTATTTTTATTTAAAAAAAGGATTTAAAGTCATCCAAGAGATCGATATCCCCTATCATGGCTATATCTTGGATGACTATATTATGCAAAAAAATGTAACTGATTAATCTTTCAACTTCTCTACACGTGTTGGCGTTTGTGTGCCATTTACTATCCCATTCGCGCCTAGTGCGATAGCTTCGATACTTGATTTGATATTTTCAATATTTAAAGTTTCTACTTCATCTTTTACAGTATGATAGTATGTATCATTATCAATCTGAGATGTAGAGAATGTATGAGCTGGAACACCTAATTCAGCTAGTACTTTATTATCACTTCTATAGAACAAATTTTGTTGAGGATATGGATCAGGATGAAAATTGAAGCTAGATCCTTGTAGATTTTTCTGCATTAATTCACCCAAATTAGAACGATCAAAACCTGTAATATATAAACTATTCGGTCCGAACTTAGCATCTTTACCAATCATCTCGATGTTAATCATCGCTACTACATCATCGGCATTGATGTTATTAGAGAAATAGCGTGAACCATACATGCCAATTTCTTCAGCTGTAAACGCTACGAATATTAAAGTGCGCTCATTATTATCTTGTTGCTTGTAATATTTAGCTAGACTTAGCACTGCAGTCGTACCAGAGGCGTCGTCATCTGCGCCATTGGCAATGCTGTCTTGTTCATTACCTGGAATGATTCCTATATGATCATAATGCGCTGAAAATACTACATATTCATTAGGCTTGGACTTACCAGGAAGTACGGCTGCAACATTGGACATCTGTACAGCTGTTACATCATTTTCTAGATGAATCGTATAATTTGAAGCAAGTTTCTCTGCTAAGATAAAAGCCTTCGTAGGCGATTGCGAATGGTTATTATTGCTGATATTGTCACGATCGTAAATTTTGTTGTAGCGCGCTATAAATGGCGCATATGATGGATCTACTAATACGATTATATCTTGGTCAGAACGCGCATACTCTCTGAATTTGGTGGCAAAATCATCGGATTTTTGAATTTTAACAACTTTTATTTCTGAATTCTCAGACCATGATGTCTTCTCGTTATTACCTAATATTAAGAAATCAGTTTTGCTAAGCTCCTTTCCGCCCCATTCTACACGACTAGCTTTACGAGCTATTTTAGTCATACTGAATGTTTGTTTGAATCCATTTTCAGTATAAGGTTTTAACTCTGCTGCTTGAAATTCGGTTGCTAAAAAATCTGCTGCACGTTCGGCATCTGCTGACAATGCATGTCTACCACGCATATCATCCGATGCTAAGGTATTTAGTACGCGCTCGATGTATTCTTTCTCTACAACTTGTGTTGGCACAGTTTGTTGAGCTTGTGCTTGGTAACCTAAGAAAATTGCTGTTAATAAAGGTAATAGGGTTGTTTTCATAAGGACAAGTTAATAAAATTAGGGGAATGTATCTATAAAGAATTCATCTTGAAAGTATTATATTTGAGTAACAAAATTTACAACTATGAAAGAAGTTAATGTTCTAGAGCTTAAATCAATGATTGAAAATAACGAAGATTTTCAATTGATAGATGTGCGCGAACCATTTGAATATGAAGTATCTAATCTAAATGGTCTTAATATTCCTCTATCAGGAATTTTAATCGAGGCAGATAAAGTATCAAAAGATAAACCAGTAATTATTCAATGTCGTTCAGGCAAACGTAGCGCACAAGCAGTGATGTTATTGGAACAACAAGGATATACAAATCTGGCTAATCTTCAAGGTGGTATTTTAGCATGGAAAGCAGAGATCGATCCTGAATTGGATGTATATTAATATAATATATTAAAACATTTGGGGAGTAGAAATACTCCCCTTTTTACTTTTGAGTAGATCCGAATCAAAAGTAAGAGCGTTCCATATTTATTTAGTAATTTTGAGCATGAAGAATCTTTACCATCAGACGACTCAGGCATTTTATTTTAGTTTGAGTTTTTACGTCATGTCAGGTATCTTGATGCTACTAAAGGTAAGTATAGCTCCTATCTTATTCAGTATGGCATTGTTAGTGTCTATGATCTGGGTATTTCTGGTAATCAGAGAGATATTACTGTCGGTTCTTATCAGCAATTCTGAACGAATGTTGTTAATCCTATTCATAATTTTGCTTAATATTTTTGCGGGCTTTGCGTACTTTTTCTTATTGCGAGATAAAGTAATCAAGCCATAATAAATAATAAAATGAAGAAACAATTTGTGTTAAACTTATTACTGAACTTAGGAATTATTTTCTTAGTAATGAGTGGTGTAGCTGCATACCAAAGTGGCAATATGTTGATCTTGGGTTTGTCAATAGCTATATCAATAGTATTGATTTATTTGAAGGTCGTCTTACTTAAGTATGTAAAAAAGGATTACATTCAAAAGCAACAAGAAAAAGCGCAAGAAGCAGCCAAATTAAAGAAAAACAAAAAAGGTTAATGATATATCATTAACCTTTTTTTATGAATATGTCTTTATAGACTAATTATTTAACGAAAGGAGGTTTTTTAACTACTGCTTTTACTTTTTGATTGCGGATAGAAATATAGATTTCTGTACCATCTTTAGCGAATGCAATATCCACATAACCAAGACCAATTGATTTCTTCAATGTTGGAGATTGTGTACCAGAAGTCACTTTACCGATTACATTGCCATCGATATCTACGATTTCATAATCATGACGAGCGATACCTCTATCGATCATCTCAAAACCAACTAATTTTTGCGTTAATCCTTGTTCTTTTTCTGCTTTTAGAGCTGCAGAGTTAACGAATTCTTTTGTGAATTTAGTAACCCAACCTAAACCTGCAGCCAAAGGAGATGTAATATCATTGATATCATTGCCATACAAACAGAATCCCATTTCTAAGCGTAATGTATCACGAGCACCAAGACCGATTGGTTTGATTCCGTATGAAGCACCAGCTTGGAAAATAGCATCCCAAATTTTTTGAATATCTTCATTGGCAGCATAGATTTCGAAACCACCTGCACCTGTGTAACCAGTAGCCGATACAATAACATTATCTACACCAGCAAAAGTACCTTTTGAGAACGTATAATATTCCATTGAAGCTAGTTCGATATCTGTCAATGATTGTAAAGCCTCAGCAGCTTTAGGACCTTGAACAGCTAATAAAGAAGTTTTATCAGAGATATTAATCATCTCTACACCTTTTGTATTGTATTTACTAATCCAATTCCAGTCTTTATCTATGTTTGAAGCGTTTACAACTAATAAATATGTTGTATCGTCAATTTTGTATGTCAAGAAATCATCTACGATACCGCCTTCTTCGTTCGGGAAGTATGCGTATTGTACTTTGCCATCATATAATTTTGAAGCATCATTAGAAGACACCTTTTGAATTAAATCTAAGGCTTTTTCACCTTTCAAAATAAACTCACCCATGTGGCTTACATCAAATACACCTACTGCATTACGAACAGTATCGTGCTCATCATTGATGCCAGAATATTGTACAGGCATATTGTAACCTGCGAAAGGAACCATCTTCGCTCCCAAAGAAATATGTAGATCCGTTAAAGCTGTATTTTTCATGCTCTAGCTATATAAAAGTTATATTACAAAAATACTTAATAAGTTGACATTAATGATGCCTATTTTGCAATATTGATAAATTGTGCAAACGATTACTTAAAACTATTTAGTTATATACGAACTGGGATGTCAATCCCAAGTATTTCTAGTACGCGTATAAACTCAGGCTGTAGGCCTGCTTTAATCGTGATATATTCCTCTGATATAGGATGACGAAAGGATAGTTCGGAGGCATGTAGCATCATCGTATCCATCTCAAATCGTTCTTTCCATAGTTTGTTTTGCTTATTGCATCCATGAGGCCTGTCTCCTATGATGGGATACATGATATGAGCGAAATGTCTTCTTAATTGATGCATTCGACCAGTTTCAGGATTAGCTTCTACTAATGAATATCGGGAGGTGGCAAATTTTCCATGTGGAACGTCTATCTCGGCTTCAGCTAACTTGATATAATGTGTAATAGCATCTTGTATGGTGCCATTTTCTTTAGCTAGTGGATAGTCAATCGTATCATGATCAGGACAAAATCCTCTGAGAACAGCTACATATTTTTTATCTATTTTCTTGTCGCTAAACATTGGCTGAATACGTTTGTCAGTCTCCTTGTCTAAAGAAAATAATAAAACACCTGCTGTCTTTCGATCTAGTCGATGTGCAGGATACACGGGTTGACCAATTTGATCTCTCAGAAGTTGTAAAGCAAATTCAGATGTATCAGCAGCTATTGATGAACGATGAACCAATAGTCCGTGTGGCTTATTGATAGCAATTATATGCGCATCACGGTATAGTATTTCAAGCATTATATATTTTTAAGGATAGCAATGATTTCGCTAGATTTATTATCAATCTCGGAGCTCAAATATACTTTAGTAAAAGCACCCCCACCTATTGTAGTTTTTTGACCTTGCCAGCGAATTTTAGCAAGCGAAAATAAGTAATAATTTTCTACGATGACATGCTGTTCCACAAAATCATGTATCAGCTTATCACCGAATAAAGTCATACTTAGTTTCAAAGCATCCTTATCTTTGTAATGTAACTCTTCTTCAAGTATGCTCACAGCTTTTAAACGAACTGCTTCTTGAATTTTTTCTTTTTTGGGATTGCTCAATATAGCGCCTAG
The DNA here is from genome assembly GCA_045629405.1 of Sphingobacterium sp. Lineage (GTDB taxonomy): Bacteria > Bacteroidota > Bacteroidia > Sphingobacteriales > Sphingobacteriaceae > Sphingobacterium. Next base: position 18,598 of record JAZQRD010000144.1, read on the forward strand.
CATTAGAGCTAACATAGTGAGCGCAAAAATTCTTGTTTTTGACATAGTACAAATGTAACCCTAATGTACATTAAAAAATAGAGCCTATCACCTCAAATGTCCAAGTCGTTATTTTCCAAAGTAAAAATAAGAAGACTATACAAATAACAACTAGTGCGACCAATATGCCGAATAATATACCCTTAGCACTACCCTGATGCTTACCTTCGAAATAGTGTTCTTTAAGAAGTTTTACATTCTTCTTATTCGCTTTATTAAAAAAGTCAAACACTTGCCCGAAAAATGGAATTGCGCCAAGCACGGCATCGGTCAGCACATTAAGTAACATCTTAACTGCTACCTTAGACCCAGCTCCATTCCTCATCATGATGATCACTAACATGAATGAGGTCCCAAAAGAGATTGTCTGCCCTGCAAAAGGTATCAAGTTCAATAAGGGATCCAAACCGAATCTGAATCCCCCAATTTGAAATTTACTATCCATCAGAACGGAAATACGCTCTATCCACGCAAATTCACGCTTTCTCTTTTGTAAGATTGGCGATACGTCTTTATTTAAGTTCAAATGCTGCATCTATATAACAAGTTACCTTTATCGGTTTGATATCAATATTAATAACATTTTCTGCACTTTCAGCTCCTACTATTCCGTCAGACATCGCCATCGTTTTATACATTCTATTGACTGGCATTAAATCATTGAAATTAATGTTGCTATTGTCATTAATTACTAACGCTTTACCAACAGCCTGTCCATCTGCAGCGGCAAGGATTTCCGCATTCTGACGCGCATCGCGTACGGCTGCTGTTTTCAGTTCTTTTTCAATTTCTCTCTTATTAGAATGATCGTAACCATTGATAGATGTATTCTGAATTCCTTTTGGGTCTATTTTATCCATCATTTCATTCAGTCGATTTAGATTTGTTACTTTAATACGGTATTGCCTAGCCTGCAGGAGTTCTGTATTCTTTTTCTTAATCTCGTAATTGTAACTATAAATATTTTGAATGGTGAAATCCTCTTGTTTCACGCCTATGGACATAGCTGCATCATGCAATTGCTTTTCGAGTGTTTCTATAAATACCTTCTTACGCAAATTACCGTCAAGATAGAATTCCTTTAATGATATAGATATATAGATAATATCTGGTGTCACTTCTCTCTCAGCATAGCCTTTGGTAGCGACTTTGCGAAAAGTATCTATTGTCGACTGAGCTTGCGAAACTATGATGCTGCTCATTAATAAGCATAGCGAAATTATTTTTTTCATAATGATGTATGTTGTTATATGGAAGTTAGACAATATAAAAGCTAGAATGTTTAATTTTTTGTTAGAATAATCCTTATTAATCCTCAAAAATATTATCTTTAAGAAAATTAATTCAAAATAAAGTAATGCAAGAAGGTAAAGTAAAATTCTTCAATGAAACCAAAGGTTTCGGTTTCATTATCCCAGCTTCAGGCGAAAGTGAAATTTTCGTTCACGTGTCAGGCTTAGTTGATCAAGTACGTGAAGGCGATGACGTTTCTTACGAAATTGAACAAGGACGTAAAGGTCTTAACGCGGTAAATGTAAAAGTTATCTAATAGATTCTATATATATTTATTGTGAGAAAGCTCTAAATCAATTGATTTAGAGCTTTTTTTAATTTCAGCTGAAAAGCTCTTCAAGAATCAGCAATGAATGTACAGATCCAAAGTTTTCAGTATGCAATTTGTAGAAATTTATAATCTGATTCAGTAAATACATTCTATCGTCACGTTTGATTTTTATAGTATGTGCTAGCTCATATGGAGTAGTCAATATGTCGTGAAATATCTGCGTATGGGGATCTTGAAGTACATACGAGTGTGCTGGAGCAAAATCCGTGAAGATGCCATCCATTAGGTCAAAGAAAGGTTTACGTTGTTGAGTTATAGTTGGTAAATAACCTAAGTATTTACTCAATTGCATGAGGAAACTCAGATGAAAATTTTGGATTGGTTGATCAGTTTTATCTAACCAATGTATAGAGGTATGAATAAAATTAAAGAGATATGGATCACTTGACTGATGCATTAATACTTTATATACCACTTCATTAAGAAACATAGCAACTGATCCTTTAAGGATGTCAAAAGGAATTTCTGTGAGCGACGGAATTGCTTGCGCTTCTTTAATTCGTTGTAGATTGTTGGTGTTTTTGTTGTAGACAATCAGTTCAAGAAGGTGCAAAGGTTGGAATAGATTGCTATGCAATTTGGCTTTCGGTTTTCGTGCTCCATTCACGAGATAAGACTGCATACCTAAGTGCTCCGTAAAGATGTGTACTACTATACTACTTTCCGAATAATTAGTTACTTTTAGCGCTATACCTCTAGTTTTTTGAATCATATTATGTTCTCAAAAGGTGAATCCTCTTCCCTATTTTACGTACTATTAACTAACACTTTTTCCAAATATAACCAACTCATCGATAACAGGATGACAAAGTTATTCTACGATAAATCATGTGAATTGTTGAAAACTATTATCCTTCAAATATCAAAAATAATATCCGAAAACCTATACATTTGCACTCGGAAGCCACTTTTTGATTATTTTTTAAAAATATTTCTATCCATAATGTTGCGAAAGCCAAAAGAAATATGGATATTTGCAAACTCTCTGCAGAGGGTGCAAAAGAGAATTTTGTGTAAATTAGACAACATTAAAAATAAATATCATGTCAAGAATTTGTGATTTAACAGGCAAAACGGCATTAAAAGGAAATAACGTATCTCACTCGAACGTTAAGACTAAACGTAAATTCTACCCGAATTTGCATACAAAACGTTTTTACATTCCTGAAGAAGACCGTTGGATCACTTTAAAAGTGTCTGCGTCTGCAATTAAAACAATTAACAAGAACGGAATTACTTCGGTTATCAGTAAATTTATCAAAAAAGGATACGTTTAGTAGATAATCGCCTGTTAATTAAAGATATTCATGAACAATTAATCTTTAGGGATTAAAACAAAGTAAAACAATGGCTAAAAAAGGAAATAGAGTACAGGTAATTTTAGAGTGTACTGAGCACAAAGAAAGTGGTCTTCCAGGAATGTCACGTTACATTACTACGAAGAACAAAAAGAATACAACAGAGCGTTTAGAATTGAAAAAATTCAACCCTGTATTAAGAAAAGTGACTGTTCACAAAGAAATTAAGTAATTAATTTTTGGTATAGCATACAGCTAACCATTTAAAAAATATAATACCATGGCAAAGAAAGCGGTAGCATCATTACAAAAAGGTGGTGGTAAAGAATACACAAAAGTTATCATCACAACAAAATCTGCTAAAACTGGAGCTTATACTTTCAAAGAAAGTATGGTACACAACGATAACGTGAAAGAAGTCGTTGCTGCAGCATCTAAATAAGCAGAAGATATTCCTTTTTTAAAGTTTTCTTTAAAAAACTAAAAGCCGTTTTGGTATAGTAGCCGAAAGGGCTTTTTTAGTATGCCTCATTTCCGTATATTTGAAATGATTTTTACGCACAACTTATTGTAAGATTACATGGGTTTATTTGATTTTTTCAAAAAGAAACAAGAAACTCCTGAGACTCAGGAGGCTTTAGACAAAGGGCTGGAAAAAACGAAGGAAGGTTTTTTCTCCAAAATTACCAAAGCTGTAGTTGGTAAATCGACTATCGATGATGAGGTATTAGATAATTTGGAGGAAGTATTAGTGACTTCTGATGTAGGAGTAACGACAACTTTGAAAATCGTAGAGCGTATTCAACAACGTGTAGCGAAAGACAAATATGTCGGAACAGATGAGTTGAATCGTCTATTAAAAGAGGAGATTCAGACATTACTTGCAGAAAATAACAGCAGTGATTTTGAAAGTTTCGAATACGGCAATCATAAGCCATATGTAATCATGGTAGTAGGTGTTAACGGTGTAGGAAAAACAACAACTATTGGTAAATTGGCGCATCAATTGAAGGCGGCAGGAAATAAAGTAGTACTTGGTGCTGCAGATACTTTCCGAGCAGCAGCAGTTGAACAGATAAAATTGTGGGGCGAACGCGTCGATGTACGTGTAGTAGCTCAAGCAATGGGATCGGATCCGGCGTCAGTAGCATTTGATACAATTCAATCTGCCGTAGCAAATGGTGACGATGTCGCTATTATAGATACAGCAGGTCGTCTACACAACAAGGTAGGATTAATGAATGAGTTGGGTAAAATCAAAAATGTAATGCAAAAGGTTGTGCCTGGAGCACCTCATGAGATTCTACTCGTCCTAGATGCTTCTACAGGTCAGAATGCTATTGAACAATGTACACAATTTACACAAGCAACAGATGTAAATGCTCTAGCATTAACAAAATTAGATGGAACTGCTAAAGGTGGTGTGGTAATTGGTATCTCTGACCAATTCAAGATTCCAGTAAAATATATTGGGGTAGGTGAAAAAGTAGGAGACCTCCAACTATTCAATAAAAAAGATTTTGTCGATTCCTTATTCAAATAGGATTCATACTTATGATAGAGAAAGACTTTGAAAGATCCAAGCAAAGTCTTTTTTAATTTTTAAAACGTAAAGCTTAGCCGCCTGCAATCATATAGACTCCCTATACACAGGGCGCGCTACTTAAATAATATAATGAAAACTAAACAAACTAAGTCTGAAATAGTAAATGTCAAACCACGTGTAAACGTAGTGACTTTAGGCTGTTCGAAGAATATTCACGATTCCGAAGTATTGATGGGTCAATTGAAAGGTAATCAGATCGATGTAGTACACGAGTCGAATAATATTCAAGCAAATGATATCGTGGTGATTAACACGTGTGGTTTTATTGATAATGCCAAACAAGAATCTATCGATACTATTTTGCAGTTTTCAGAATTAAAGGATCAAGGTAAAGTAAATAAGGTTATTGTAACAGGTTGTTTATCGGAGCGTTACAAGCCGGAATTACAATCTGAGATCCCTAATATTGATGCATATTTTGGTACGAACGATCTGCCGGATTTGTTATCAACTATAGGTGCAGATTACCGTCATGAGTTATTAGGTGAGCGATTATTAACAACTCCATCTCATTTCTCATATTTCAAGATTGCAGAAGGATGTAACCGTCCGTGTTCATTCTGTGCGATTCCATTAATGCGTGGTAAGCACGTGTCTAAATCTATTGATGATTTAGTGAAGGAAGCTAAATTTTTAGCTTCGAATGGTACAAAAGAATTAATCTTGATTGCTCAAGATTTAACATATTACGGATTGGATATTTACGGTAAACGTAATTTATCTGACTTGATGCGTCACTTATCTGATGTTGACGGTATTGAATGGATTCGTTTACAGTACGCTTACCCATCAGGATTCCCTATGGATATCTTGGATGCGATGAACGAGCGTAGCAATATCTGTAATTACTTAGACATGCCTTTGCAGCACATTACAGATAATATGTTGACGTCAATGCGTAGAGGTACATCTAAGCAGAAACAAATTGATTTAGTTAACAAAATCCGTGATAAAGTGCCTGATATCGCGTTGCGTACAACATTAATATGTGGTTACCCAGGTGAGACAGAGCAAGATTTCCAAGAAATGTTGGAATGGGTAGAAGAAACTAGATTTGATCGTTTAGGATGTTTTACATACTCACACGAGGAGAAAACGCATGCACATAGTCTTGTGGATGATGTTCCTGAAGAGGTGAAACAAGAACGTGTAGACGCGATCATGGAAGTACAGCAAGGTATTTCGTACGATATCAACCAAACGAAAGTCGGTAAAGAATTTAAAGTTTTAGTAGACCGCGTTGATGGAGATTATTTCATCGGTCGTACAGAGTACGATTCTCCAGAAGTAGATAATGAAGTAGTGTTGAATGCAAAAGACAACTACGCACGTATCGGTGATTTCGTTCAAGTGAAAGTAGATAGAGCAGAAGATTTCGATTTATACGGCACGATTGTGAAGTAATAGAATCATTATAGATATAAATAAAAAGAGGGAGCTAAATTTTAGCTCCCTCTTTTTATTTATAAGAATTTCTTAACGATATTATATAATATTTTTAAGTCATGTTCAGTAAGTTGTGCGGAATTAGCATCTTTCTGAATATAATGATGTTTGAAACCTTTGATAGCGGCATCTAAGTTCTTAACATCAAATCCAATCACTTTTAAACCTAAACGTACATCAAAATTAGGTGGTGGAGTTTCTAAATATTCGTCATACCAATAACCAAATCCTGCATCTGCCAACCTTTTCCACGGGAAACGCGAAGGGTCATTCTTGCGCGTAGGTGCATAATCCATGTGACCTATAAAGTTTGCTTGAGGAATTTTGTAGGTATCCTTTAAGTAGGCTAATAACTTTATTAACGCATCTATCTGTACGTCCGTCCATGGATCAGTTAAGCCATTATTATCCAGTTCGATACCGATAGATGAGGAGTTTAAGTCTGTATCATTACCCCATTTTCCTGCACCAGCATGATGACCTCTAAATAAATCATTTACCATTTGCACAACTTTACCATCACGTCCGATGACATAGTGTGAACTAACACCTGCCTTCGCACTATGAAATGTTTTGACAGTTTGTGCCAATGATTCTTGTGCAGTATGGTGAATCATGACATAATTCGGCTTGCGTACACCGAAGTTGATCGATCCTATCCACTCTTTGTCAAGCACATTTATTTTTTCCAGTTGACTTGCTACAGGAGCTTCTTTATAAAGAGCCGCAAATTCTTTTGCTTTTTTCTGATAAACTTTCTCAGTAGCAGCGTATTTACCGCCTCCACAAGATGCCAAGCATGTTGCAGCTATTATGAATGGTAGTATGAAGTTCGTTTTCATATATTAAAATTAGGATTGTTACGAATATAATACAACATTATATAATTTCAGTGTAAATCTATATCGCTTATGCTCCGTATTGAACGTATAAAAAAAAATTGACGTATCTTTGTAACGTGATTACAAAAACAAAATTGATAGATATTCGTAGCCTTTCATTGGATCAATTGAAAGATAAGCTCGTAGAAATGGGGGAGCAAGGTTTTCGTGCCAAGCAGATATATGAATGGATCTGGCAAAAATCAGCAACCCAATTTGATGATATGAGTAACTTAAGCAAGGGTTTGAGAGAAACCTTGAAGCAAAATTTTACCATCAATTATGTTCAAGTCAAACAATCACAGATTAGTTCTGATCGTACAATAAAAAGTAGTTTTGTACTGTATGACGGTAATATAATTGAGGGGGTATTAATCCCTACACCTGAGCGTATGACTGCATGTGTGAGTTCTCAAGTTGGCTGTAGTTTAACATGTAAGTTCTGTGCGACAGGTTACATGGACCGCAAGCGTAATTTGAATGCTGATGAAATTTATGATCAAGTCGTATTGATTGATAAACAGGCACGCGACAATTACGGTATACCCTTGAGTAATATTGTATATATGGGCATGGGAGAGCCGTTGTTAAACTATGCTAATATGATGAAATCTGTAGAGCGAATTACTTCTCCAGATGGATTGAATATGGCTGCAAAGCGAATCACAGTTTCTACAGCTGGTATAGCTAAGATGATTAAGAAATTGGGCGATGATGAGGTGAGATTTAATTTGGCCTTATCTTTACATGCTGCAAATGATGAAAAGCGTAACGAGATAATGCCGATCAACGAGCAAAATACGTTGAAATCATTAGCTGAAGCATTGCGTTATTATTACTCTAAAACCAAAAATCCTGTTACATTCGAATATATCGTATTCCATAATTTTAATGATGAGATTCAAGATGCACGTGAACTAGCAAAATTCTGTAAGCATGTACCTTGTAAAGTAAATATTATTGAATATAACCCTATTTCATTAGCTGATTTTGTGAATGCAGAAGCAGATAAGATTGATGCATTTGCTAACTACTTAAAAAGCCAAGGTATCATTACTAATGTACGTAGAAGTCGTGGTAAAGATATTGATGCAGCGTGTGGTCAATTAGCTATTAAAGAAAAGGAAGGAAATTAGTATATTTAGATATACTAATTTTTTTGTTTATGGGCATACGTGATTATCTGACTGATTTTGTCCATTTATTTTTTCCGAATTTGTGCAAAGCTTGTAATCAAAGTTTACTTGCTCAAGAAGAAGTGTTGTGCACAAATTGCATATATCATTTACCACTTACAGACTTTCATTTAGATAATCGCAATGAAACAACGCAACAATTGTGGGGAAAGACTGCATTTGAGTTTGCGATATCCATGTTACATCTCTCTAAATCTTCTCGTGTAGAAGAAATGTTATATAAGCTTAAGTATAAAAAACAACCAGAAATTGGCCAATTTTTAGGGAAATATTATGGCGATATATTGAAATCTTTTATCCAACACCATAAAGTAGACGTCATTATCCCAATCCCCATTCACCCTAAAAAGATGAAACTTCGCGGGTATAATCAATCAGCATGTTTTGCGGAAGGACTTTCAATGAAATTGGGTATTCCGGTAATTGATAATTGTTTAATTCGTATCAAACACACCGATAGTCAAACGACTAAAAGCAGAGCGGAGCGTTATGATAATGTTTTGGAAGTATTCGCTTGTATAGCGAAGGATCAAATTGTCGACAAGCATGTACTGCTAGTGGATGATATATTGACAACTGGAGCTACCATATGTGTAGCATCTAATATCTTAATAGCGGCAGGTGCAAAGGTTAGTATAGCGACTATAGCTAGAGCTTAACGAGGTTTTGTTTGTGTAGGAGAAGGACAGCCACAATCTTTTCTTAAAATATTGCAGCTATGCAAACTCAAAAGGCATAGCGCAGCTATTAATGTTACAGTGATTCGATTATTTCTCATGATTTCGATTTTTTCTATATAATAAAATATAAGCAAAAGTACCCATACATATTCCTGTTATATCAGCGAAGAGATCCCATTTATCTCCAGCTCTAGAGTTTGTAAAATACTGTTGTCCCATTTCTGTAAATACCCCAAATGCAATAGTACTAATCATCACTTTGGCTATAGTTACCAATTTATTTGCTTTCCAATTACTTTTCAGGGCTGACTCCCAATAGAGTAATACGGTCAATACAAAGAAAATGCCTAAATGCACCACTTTATCGAATCCATAGAATAATGCAAACTGGTTGGTATCTGGCAAATCTTCTGACGGAATAAACATAAGCACGAGCATGATGATAGCCCATACTATTGCCCATATATAACTAAAAAAATATTTCATTACCCAAATTTCGCATAATTAAATAGTAATTAAGAAAATTTATGAAAAATTTTCAATCTGATAATCAGTTAGTTGTAAAATATTTTACTTCCATATAGTACTATGTATTGCAAAGTACCTGCTAAAGGATATAACTTTGTATCAATATGATAGCAGAAAATACACAAACCCAGATGAGAAAGGGAATACTCGAATATTGTATTCTCTCGATAATTGCCAAAGGGGAAATATATGCTTCGGATATAATTTCAGAACTTAAAAAAGCGGAGCTTCTAGTTGTAGAGGGTACTTTGTATCCACTGCTCACACGTTTGAAGAATAACGGTCTTTTGAGCTATAGCTGGCAAGAGTCAACCTCAGGTCCACCTCGTAAATATTATAAAGTTACTGAAGAGGGACTCGAAGTACTCCTAAAGCTAGATGTCACATGGAAAGAATTATTGTATGCAGTAGAAATTTCAATCTCTGGTCGATCAGAATTTAACAAATAACCTTTAACTCTCAAGAACATGAATAAGACTATAATTATAAATATAAACAGCATCGTATTTCACATCGAGGAGGATGCTTATGAAATACTTAGAAGCTATATGATAGATATCAAAAAGCATTTCAGCACCACAGAAGATAGTGCCGAAATACTACAAGATATTGAAAACCGTATAGCTGAAATGTTTTCAGAGCGTATTCATTCAGGACGTAAGGAAGTAATCTCCATACAAGATGTAGAAGAAATCACTACCCAGATGGGTAAGGTTAGTGACTTTGAAACTGCTGAGAATGATATAGAGCATAATATTGGTCAATCAAATGCTGACGAATCATTCAAAAATACATATGAAAAGAAACTGATGCGTAATCCTGATGATAAAGTGTTAGGTGGCGTATGTAGCGGATTAGGTTATTACTTTGGTATGGAAGCCAAATGGGTGCGTATATTATTCGTTTTGTGCTTTATGTTTGGTGGTACAGGTATATTACTATACGTAGTTCTATGGGCAGTGATGCCTTTAGCTATAAAGCGTGCTGATCGAATGGTATTACGTGGAGAAGAACCCAACCTTCAGAATTTCAAAAAAAGTTATGAAGATGAATTCAATACTGAATTCACAAAAGCTAAAAACTATGTTTCTCGTGGAGCGGAATCTGTAGGTAGTGGTGTCTCATCTTTTTTCAGATTGATTGGACGAATCATTGCTATAATAGCTTTAATTTTTTCGGGAATGACAATTATCGGTATGATGATTACTTGGTTTGGCTTTACAACAGGAATATTAGGGTATCAGTCTGATATGGTTTTCCCGGGATTAGAGGTTTTTCCTATTGGCCAAGCATTACTTGCATTGACAGCAGGAGTGGCTGCTATCACGATTCCTTTTGTTGCGGTATTCCATATATTAGTTAGAGTCCTATTTAAGACTAGATCAATGAATACATATCTATCATTAAGTCTATGGGCAGTTTGGATTATCTCTATAATTAGTGTCGTTATATTTAGTTTCATGGGCGTACGTGAGTTTAAAGAGTCTAGTATAATTAAGGTAGAAAGACCACTTCAAGTAAGCCAAGATTATTATTTTTCGGAAAAAGATATCCGTGTTATTGATGCATCTGCAGAGGAAAATGGAACGAAAAAATTCCAAATCGAAGTAAATGGAGGAGATTTGTCTACACATTTGAGAAGAGATATTGATATTCGTTTCGAATCTGTAGATTCATTAGCGAAGCCTTACATTGAATACAATTATAAAGCTAAAGGAAAGACTTTCGAAGCAGCGTCAAATCGCGCCTCAAATATTCAATATGAGGCAAAACAAGTTAATGATAGAATCATATTTAACAGTCACTTCTCCTTAAATTCTGGTGAAAAATATAGAGACCAATCGGTATCTATCATTGTATACCTTCCTATTAATACTAAAGTATTAATAGAGCGTGAGTTAAGTGACAAGATGTGGGGTATTCGCTATCACTCTTGCGAACAAAATTACGGGAGGAAAGAACAGCTGAGGGCTACTTCGTGGATAATGAAGGAGCATGGTCTAGAATGTATGGTTCCTGAAAAACAAGTTAGCATAGAAGAAGTGGTAGAGACAGAGGAATCGATTATAGACTAAATAACTAAAACTTTAAAATAAAAGGGCGGTGAATTTATTGACCGCCTTTTTATTTGACTTTACCGAAAATACGCTATTACTAATCTAATGCTTATTCGATAATTAGTAAGCATACTCGACATTTGGCCTATCAAATGAACATTAATCTAAGTATACATGAAATTTTTTATTCAACTTTTTAGTTACATTATTTTAAGTACGCAAATCGCTTTTGGTCAACAGGCAACAATTACAGGTGCGATTAAAAACACAAGGAACGAACCAATAGCCAATGCGTCTGTATACTTAGTTACGGATATAAGTAGAGCAATCATAAAGACGACTATAACAGATGATAACGGAGAATTTAAGATTTTAGATTATCCTAAAGGCTCATTTCGTATTCAAGCTACGGCTGTTGGATTCGTGAAGAATGAGTCCTCGGTTTTACAGCTACAAGATTCTGCTATCACTGCAGAAGATATAATACTAAATGAACTTACGAAGGAATTAGACGCTATCACCGTGCAAAGAGAGCTCCCTCAGCTACAAAATAGCAATGGTAAGCTCATTATGAATGTAGAGAACTCAAGTATAGCAGCAGGAAATAATGCGTTGGAAGTATTGAAGCGTGCCCCTGGTGTAAATGTAGATCAAAACGATGTGATTTCGTTAATGGGACAGCAAGGAGTTAATGTGACGATTGACGGTCGATCTACTTATATGAGTGCTGATCAATTGGCTTCTATGTTAAAGAGTATGGATGCTTCTCAAATTAAAAGTATTGAATTATCTAATAGTCGTACGGCGAAGGATGATGCTGAAGGTGCCGGAGGAATTATAAATATCGTGCTGAAAAAAAATAGATTAGAAGGATTTAATGGAACTTTCGTAGCCAGTACAGCGCAAGCATCACGCTTCAAAGCTAATTCCTCTTTAAATCTTAACTATAGAAAGAACAATACGACGTTATTTGGTAATTATTCCTATACAGACAATAAACGCGAAGACCCTTTGCGTATCAAGCGTACAATAGCTTCAGCTTTGGATGTGACGACATTTGATCAAGTAGCTAACATGATATCCGATGATCGAACACACTATTAT
>JAZQRD010000145.1:0-3281 GCA_045629405.1 Sphingobacterium sp.
TAAAGAACTTTTCTCGAATCCGCATCGCGCTTCTTCTATATATTTCGAGCATTACTGCTGTACTTATCTTTTTCATTCCCCCTTCGTTTCCGTCGGGACTGCAAAGGTAGAAACTTTATTCTAAATCGCAAATTTTAATTGAAGTTTTTTCTCTTTCAGCAGAAGTTGATAAATCAACTTAAACCTTATTTCTTTCCCTCTATTTCAGCGCCGTTTCCAGCCTTACTCCCTTGCGGAGTGATGCAAAGATAGAACTTTTAATCCCATAATTGCAAATGGAAATAGCTTTTATTCCTAAAACAAAAGCTAACTCGCTATAGGAATGTATTATAGTTTTCAGATTTTAATATTTAACCGTCTATAAAACGAGAAATTGGCTACATATTATTATACATTGAATGAAAATATCTGTCATTCGCTACTATTTATATATAGTAAACAGCTACAATATGCAGTATCCTTATTATAATATAAGAATATCGCCATTTTATCGCACTGCAAATCGATATTCTGTCTTACTACTAATAATAATATGTAATGAAAAAGATAGGAGGGCATTAAAACAAGAAAAGCCCTAACTTTCGTTAGAGCTTTTTGAGTCGGGGTGGCAGGATTCGAACCTACGACCTCCACATCCCAAATGTGGCGCGATACCGGGCTACGCTACACCCCGATTAAAGGTATCACCTTTGTTTTTCAGTGATGCAAATATATGAGCTTATATTCACAATTTCAAATTAAATCTGAATATGCTCATTAATAAATTGATTTTCAATATTTTTAATTTTATAAGAGACTAATAATTCAAATAGCAACTAATATATAAGACAAATGCGTAGACTATATATAAAGGCTATTGAAATATACTGATAAGCATATAAAACAAGAAAAGCATCTATTATAAGTAGAACGAAGTGATCATAGTATGCTATATAACAACATTGGCTGCCTAAATATAGACAGCCAATGAATAATAAACAATAACTTGTAGAATGATTAAATCTAATCTATTATTTATTTTTTACTAATCGAATACTATATGCGGGAGGTCCAACGATCGTATTGGCAGCATGGATACGTGTAGTACCTCTTAACATCTGATCGTTATCAAAACGCAATGATCTAATATAATATGTACTATCTACCGCAGTCTCATCTTTAGTTGATGTCCACCAATAGCCACGTAAACCATTGTTTTTAAAGTTGGCATTACTATTTTCACTAGTTCCATAGATATATGCTCCACCAAGTGTTGCATTAAAATTATCTTCCACTGGATTAGTCTTTAAGAAACTACCAATATTACCTCTCCACTCATCTTTCCTTTGGATGTCCTGATCAGACATGCCCAGGGCTTTTTCTAATTTCATCCAATCTTCATCCGATGGAATTCTCCAACCCTCAGGGACCACTTTTTTACTTGCTTCAAATGTATATAAATTACCATGTGTCTGAAGGTAATCTTGATCAGCAGCTGCTAAAAGAATTAATTTCTTTTCTTCTTCAAACAGTCTAGTTACCTCTTTAGCCACTATCTCTGCTACTTCAGCATCATACCACCATCCCCAATACGGAGCATTATATGTATAATATTGTGCCCATGACTGCGCATTTGAATTAAAGAAATATCCGATCAAATCGTCCTCTATAAAAAATATCGCTGCATCGTTAGCTGCTGCATCTGTATTGAAAATACCTTCTTCCCAACGCTTCAATAATTTTTCTTTTACAGTACGTTTTAAATCTAATGACTCTTTAGATTCAAATGTCACGAAAGGTTCGTTAAAAGTCATAGCCCCATCAGCTCGACCTCCATCCAAACGAGTTTTCAAGTTTTCAGCCATCCAAAGCTGATCACCTATGGTAATACATTTATAAGATACTCCATCGATTTCCTCATGACTTATCGCGTAAGTCGGCATCTGTAATGTCTGATCATCCTTTTTGCACGAATAAGCCAGACAAACAAATGAAACTATAAATATTGCTAATTTTGATTTCATTATTTTACTATTTGGTCTAAAGGAATATTCATATCATTTAAAATGATATCTTTCATAATCGCATATTTTTCCATTACTAAAGGACTATTTCCCCATACACGCTCAAAGGTTTCTTGATTATAACTCAATACCGCATCGATATACAAATTTCTATCGTCGACTATTCGAGGACTATACCATATACCTGTAGTAGCTGAAAAACCAATAAATCCGTATTGACCAAAAACACTGATTATTTTGTCGTACGTGGTAGCAAGTGCTCCCGTATATTCGACATTATAATCAAAAGTTCTCCAACTTGCAGGTGTAAAACCAGTGCCATCAGCTCCAAGCGTGATCCAATATTTATCGAAGTATGTAGCATTACTTACTGATTGGAATTCAATCAATTTAGTATTATATACACTACTTGTAATCGCCTTTTTGACTTGCGATTTTAATAAAGTCAGCATATACTGAGACCAAAAATTCTCACTAAACGATTTTTGAGCTTGTGACACGACTAAAGTTCTATAAGTGTTCACCGTAGTCACTCTGTTTCTAGGAGCAGGAGCAGATAGGTCGTCTATCGTCAATACATCACTACTACCCTTAGCTTCAAACTGATCTACTAAGAAAATAGAGAATGGTCTCAAATTAGGGAGAGCCTGCTGCAAATATTTCTCGATATTATCTAAAGCCTTCAACTGGTCTTCTTTAGATTCTATAAAGTCATACGTATATTGTATATCTCCCATAGAAGTGAAACCCCAGTTTAAATCCAACTTCTCATACGTAAATACCGAATCTCCATGCACATTTTTAGTAAGATAAACGGTGTTTACTGTATCTGTAAAGAATATTGACACTCCGTATTCTTTATATAAAAGATAACGTTTATGCTGAACCTCATCCTCCGGATTATCAGTAATGACATAAGGAGAATCAAAATCTATATTTGGAGTGATTTCATCTTCCTTGCAACTAATAAATAATAGCACAAAAAAGAAGTAAATTAATTTTTTCATATTGTATATTATTATTTAGTCTAATAATGCTTCGTACACACGCTGATTTCTCGGATTGTTAACTAATCCTGGTTCAAATTCGATTACCGATTTTGGAATTGAAAATGTATATGCAGGATCGCCTGCCGGCAAACGATAAATCTCAGTTTGAATCAATGCATCAGAATTGTTATCATAAACTGTATAATAACGAATGATATCTTTTTGGAATGGCTGTGTTTGATTAACAGCATAACGTCTTAAGTCAAACCAACGATGTCCTTCGAAACAC
>JAZQRD010000146.1:0-16828 GCA_045629405.1 Sphingobacterium sp.
CCTCAAGAACATCTCCAGTATTGGCTTGAATCTTGAATGAACCAGCTGTATTAGTTGAAGTAGCCGTAGATTTGCCAACAACTTTTATTGTAACACCTGCAAGTCCCTCCGTAGTTGAAGCATCACGTATTACACCGTTTATCTCGTTATTCTGATGATTGCTGATCACCTCCAAAAGGTTATCATGCTTAAAACTCAAATTAGGAGTATTTGCTAGAGTAATGTTACTCATAACTAATAGCGCTCCTGAAATCCACATTGTACGACGCAATTCAGCAGAATTTTCGCACAATATTTTCCCCGTAAACTTTTTAAGGTTTATCATATTACGTTTTTATAATGATTTAAAAATGTGGTTTATTTATAGTATTGGTTATAGCAAATGTGTGTATAAATTTATGTCATAAGTTTAAGATTATGTAAATACTCCATTAACAAACACAAATTACGCAATCGTTTGTAATTAACAAATTTTAACAGATAATTTTTTCAACAAAAAAGCCCTCGATGGAGGGCTTTTTTGTTGTGAAGTCTAATCTTTAGGCTAGATCAATTATTTTTTCATCCTGAATATTCCTAAAGCTAAAGCTATCGCCTACGGCTTTTCCTTTCAAAACCTGGCCTATTGGTGATTGTAAGGAGACTACAAACACTTTCTTATCAGAGCACCTCACTTCACCAATGCTAATAGCAATAAAATAAATACCACTTTCTGTATAGACAATACTACCCTGGGTGGCAAGTTGGGGAACACTATTTTGTTCAGCTATACGTTGCAGTAACTGCTGATCTTGTAATATTAATTGCAATTGTTGCTGGTATCGCGATAAATCCTGCTGAATCATTTCTCTACTAGTCTCATATTTGTCTCCAGCCGAGCTCTTCGTATCTTCTCGGATACTATGATTAGCATCATCAATCGCCATTTTAATCTGATCCATTCGCTTTTGCACATGTACATTGCAAGCTTCCAAAATTTCGTTCTTCGTAATCATTTCACTTTTTACAAAAATAAAGCGTCTACCGTACGGTAGACGCTTTGATAATATATGTGTGCGATGAAAAATTAATTTTTCAATGCATCTTTAACATTTTGTGCTTTTCTGCTAGCATCATTAGCTACATCTTTAATAGCATCACTAGCTTTTTTAGCTCCTTCGTCGATTTTTTCACCTGTCTTGTGTGCTGCATCTTTTGTAGCATCTACAGCATTGTTCACTCCATCAACTACCTTATCTCCGGTACGCTCCAAAGCAGCCTTTGTCTTGTTCCATGCGAGTTCGGCGTCTGCGAGAGCTTTGCGAGCTGTAGCTTCTGCTTCTTTATCACCTTTAGCGACTGCAGCATCTAAATCTGCTTTAGCTTTATTGTAATCAGCTTCTGCTTTTGCAGCTGCATCTTGTGTTGCTTCGTCAGCATGTTCAATTGAATGATCAATTTGCTCACCCACAGTAACTTCTCCATCATTATTTTTATCTTTAGAAGGAGTATTATTACATGCAGCAAAAGTAAACGAGCCTGCAACAACGGCTAATAATGCGATTTTTTTCATTGTTTTAAGTTTAAAATTACACGATAGTTGTGCAATTTTTATGCCAAACAATAAAACTAGTTTTTGGGATAAATTGTACCCTTAGCAGCTTCTAAAGTGTTTTTCAATAAACCAACTATCGTCATTAAACCAACACCACCTGGTACAGGTGTGATCCACGATGCTTTTTTAGAAACTTCTTCGAAGTCCACATCGCCAAATAATCTGAATCCTGATTTTGTCTCTGTAGAGTCCTCACGATTGATACCCACATCAATTACGACAGCACCCTCTTTAACCATATCGGCAGTCACGAAGTTTTTCTTACCTATAGCAGCCACGACAATATCACCACGAAGTACTTCAGTTTTTAAATCTTTTGTACGACTGTGTGTCAAAGTAACTGTACAGTTACCTGGCTTAGCGTTACGCGCTAATAAGATACTCATAGGCGATCCAACGATATTACTACGACCTACCACGACAGCATGTTTACCAGCAGTATCGATACCATAATGGTCTAGCATCAACATAATACCATACGGTGTAGCAGGAATGAAACAAGGAAGATTGCGCTGCATACGGCCTAGATTAATAGGATGAAACCCATCAACATCTTTGCGGTAGTCAATTGCTTCGGTTACTTTATCTGGATCGATATGTTTAGGTAAAGGCAATTGTACGATCAAACCATCGATAGTAACATCTTGATTAATTTCTTGCACTTTAGCAATTAATTCTTCTTCGGTGATCTCTACACCATATCGAATATTAGTCGATTGAAAACCTACCAATTCGCAATTGCGCATCTTACTCGCAACATATGTCTCACTACCACCATCATTGCCGACTAAGATTGCTACTAAGTGAGGTCTACGACCAGCTTTAGCTGTAAACTCTGCGGTTTCTGCTTTGATGTCTTCTTTGATTTTCGCCGATACTTCTTTACCGTCTAACAGTTTCATTATAATTTGTTTAGGATGATATTTTATTTTAAATATTAGTCTAGCTTTAATACCGCCATAAATGCAGATTGAGGGATCTCTACGTTACCTACAGAACGCATACGTTTTTTACCTTTTTTCTGTTTCTCTAGTAATTTACGTTTACGAGATATATCACCACCATAACATTTTGCAGTAACATCTTTACGTAATGCTGATATAGTCTCACGCGCGATAATCTTAGCACCAATAGATGCTTGAATACGAATTTCGAATTGCTGACGAGGCAAGAGTTCTTTTAATTTCTCACAAATTTTCTTACCGAAATCATATGCATTACTTCTGTGAATCAACGATGACAATGCATCCACTGGTTCGTCATTAAGACGTATATCTAATCTCACTAAGTCTGACGTACGGTAACCAATCTGGTGATAGTCGAATGATGCATAACCTTTAGAAATTGTTTTCAATTTATCGTAGAAATCAAATACAATCTCACCCATAGGCATTTCAAAAACAAGCTCCACACGATCTGATGTTAAGTACGATTGATTTACAATAGTACCACGTTTCTGAATACATAGTGACATGACAGGTCCTACGAAATCAGATTTTGTGATGATATTGGCCTTGATATAAGGTTCTTCAATAGAATCTAGTTTACTTGGATCTGGTAAATCTGAAGGATTGTGTACTAAGACTTCTTCCTTATCTTTCGTCATGTACGCTTTATACGACACATTGGGAACAGTCGTAATTACAGTCATGTTGAACTCACGCTCCAAACGCTCTTGGATAATCTCCATGTGTAACATTCCTAAGAAACCACAACGGAAACCAAATCCTAAGGCTGCTGAAGATTCAGGTTCGAATACTAATGATGCATCATTCAGTTGCAAACGGTGCATAGACTCACGTAGTTCTTCATAGTCTTCCGTATCAACTGGGTAAATACCAGCGAAAACCATTGGCTTCACTTCTTCAAAACCGTTAATAGCATCTGGACTTGGGCGATCTTTGTGCGTGATTGTATCCCCTACTTTTACTTCTCGCGCTTCCTTTATTCCAGAGATAATATAGCCAACGTCACCAGTTTTGATAACATCTTTAGCTACTTGATTCAATTTCAAAGTACCAATCTCATCGGCAAAATATTCCTTACCTGTAGCGATAAATTTAACACGATCACCCTTACGGATCTCTCCGTTCTCGACTTTGAAATAAGCCATGATCCCACGGAATGAATTGTATACAGAGTCGAAGATCAATGCTTGCAAAGGTGCTTCAGGATCACCTACTGGAGGAGGTACACGCTCTACTATAGCACGTAGAATATCAGGGATACCCAAACCTGTCTTACCCGATGCTGGGATGATATCTTCACGCTTGCCACCGATCAAATCTATAATTTGATCTTTAACCTCTTCAGGCATAGCTCCAGGAAGATCCATTTTATTCAAGATTGGGATGATTTCCAAATCATGCTCCATAGCCAAATAAAGATTTGAGATCGTCTGCGCTTGTATACCTTGTGAAGCATCTACAATTAGTAATGCACCTTCACATGCCGCGATTGAACGAGATACCTCGTACGAGAAATCTACGTGACCAGGCGTATCAATAAGGTTAAAAGTATATTGTTGACCATCTTGAATATAGTCCATTTGGATAGCATGCGACTTGATCGTGATACCACGTTCACGTTCCAAATCCATGTTGTCCAATAACTGCGCTTGTGCTTCACGCTGAGAAATTGTATTTGTATATTCTAACAATCTATCTGCCAAAGTACTCTTACCGTGGTCAATGTGTGCGATGATACAAAAATTACGTATATGCTTCATATAGGGATTATGCCTTCAATTTTAAAGGGCAAATATACTGTATTTATTGGAAGAATACAGCAGGATTTGCGCGGTTCAGTAAAGATATTTTCGCAAATATTTATAAAATAAAAAGGTCTATGCGTATTGCATAGACCTTCAATAGTATTTACGTAATGCTAATATTACAATTTGCTATTTACGTCGATAGCATTTAACTCTTCGAATGCTTGTGTCAAACGTGTAACGAAAGCTTCCTCACCTTTACGTAACCATACGCGTGGATCGTAGTATTTCTTGTTTGGTGAATCTTCTCCTTCAGGGTTACCAATTTGTGCTTGTAAGTAGTCATGGTTTTTAGCTTCATAAGCACGAACACCATCCCACATAGCCCACTGCATATCAGTATCAATATTCATTTTGATAGCACCATAAGAGATTGCTTCAGCAATTTCTTCTGGAGACGAACCCGAACCACCATGGAAAACAAAATTAACAGGTTTCTCAGCTTCTAAACCGAACTTCTCACGGATGAAGTCTTGAGAGTTCTGTAAAATAACTGGTTGTAATTTTACATTACCTGGTTTGTATACACCATGCACATTACCAAAAGCAGCAGCAACAGTAAACTTATCTGAAACTTTAGATAATTCCTCGTAAGCATAAGCTACTTCTTCAGGTTGTGTGTATAATTTAGAGCTATCAACATCAGAGTTATCTACGCCATCTTCTTCTCCACCAGTCACACCTAATTCGATTTCTACCGTCATACCTAGTGGTTTCATACGTGCTAAGTATTTAGCAGAAATTTCAATATTTTCTTCGATTGGCTCTTCAGATAAGTCAAGCATGTGCGAAGAGAATAATGGTTTGCCATTTTGAGCAAAGAATTTTTCACCTGCATCTAATAAACCGTCGATCCAAGGTAATAATTTCTTTGCAGCATGGTCTGTATGTAAAATAACAGCAACACCATAGTGCTCTGCTAATAAATGAACATGTTGAGCTGCTGATACAGCACCTAAAATACAAGCCTTAAGGCCATCATTATTTAGCGTTTTACCAGCGTAAAATTGTGCACCACCATTAGATAATTGAACGATTACAGGCGAATTAACTGCTTTAGCAGTTTCTAATACTGCATTGATAGAGTTTGTACCAATTACGTTAACCGCTGGTAATGCAAATTTGTGTTTCTTAGCAACCTCAAATAATTCTTGAACTTGGTCACCTGTCAAAACACCTTTATAATCTTTTAGGCTCATTTTTTTATTTTATTAATTAATAATATCCTTTTCAATTACTAAAGATATACATTTTTTTTTATTTCAAAAAACTAAGTGTATAATTTACACTATCAAAAGTTGTGTAGCTCAAGGATTTCTATATAAAATATATTTATCGCAAAATCCAGCTAATATATTTACGCTACTCAGCACTACAATCTTATACTAACAAAAACTCAACATATTCATAAGCGTAAGTCATAGTATTCCTGATAAATTAGTTTTTTAAGAGTTATCCATTTACTTAAATTATGTAATATATTAATATCTTTATAATAACTAAGCACTATAACAACATAATTCAATGATCAACGTATACGGAATAAAGAATTGTAACACTGTCAAAAAAGCCATCGATTGGCTTAATGCTAATGAAATAGATTACACTTTTCATGACTTCAAAAAGAGTCCTGCAACAGAAGAAAAACTTATTTATTGGGAAAAATATACGAACTGGGAGTCCCTAGTAAACAAAAAAGGCACAACTTGGAAAAAACTCACTCCTGATCAACAAGCGTCTGCTACTGATGCAAAGTCAGCTAACATTTTACTTATGGGCAACAATAGCATGATCAAGAGACCTATTATTGAATTAAACAATGATATCATTCTTGGTTTTGACGAGGGATTATACGCTAAAAAATTATTAAAATAATGGCATTAAGTTTCAAAAATTGGCTTTGTATAGGAACGTTTTTCCTATCATTTCAAGCGATGGCACAAGATGTCACGAGCAAATATGATTATAACGAGGCTTTCGGTCCGAATTTTTACACCAATACAGGGACGCCATATCGAGCAGCTAGCGGCAAACCAGGACATATGTATTGGCAGAATGCAGCTAGTTACAACATAAAAGCAGAATTGAACGACCAAACTGACCGCATCAAAGGCTCTGTAAACATTACATACACCAATAATAGTCCGGAGGATTTGGCATTCATATGGCTTCAACTAGATCAAAATTTATTCAACAGTGAATCAATTGGCCAAGCAACTATTCCATTGAGCGACAGCCGCTACGGCACAGCGAGTAGTGAATTTGAGGGTGGATACAAACTCAGCAATCTACGTGTTGGCAATCAGACAACTACTCCTAGTTACAAAGTGGTTGATACGCGTATGCGTTTGGATTTAGCTACACCACTAAAAGCTAATGGAGGACAAATTTCTTTTAGTATGGACTTCGAATTTTCGATACCAGAATATGGAGCAGATCGCATGGGCATCCTACCTACTCAAAATGGAAAGATTTATGCTGTAGCACAATGGTATCCTAGAGTAGCGGTATTTGACGATATCCAAGGTTGGAATACCCTACCTTACACCGGACCTGGTGAGTTTTATTTAGAATTTGGTGACTACCATGTAGAAATAACAGCACCTTCGAATCATGTTGTCGTGATGGGTGGTGAATTGTTAAATCCATCTGAGGTATGGACCCCTACTCAATTAGAACGCTACAGTGAAGCACATAAGTCTAATAAGACAGTCTTGATACGTTCAGAAGCAGAGGTATCAGGTAAGAAGGATCGTCCTATCGGAAAAAATTTAACTTGGAAATTTAAATTATCGAACGCACATGACATTGCGTGGGCTTCCTCTCCTGCTTTTATAGTAGATGGCGCGAAGATAAATCTACCATCAGGTAATACAGCTTTGGCGCTATCAGCATACCCATATGAGAGTAATGGTGGAAATGCTTGGGAACGTTCTACTGAATACACCAAAGCTTCCATAGAACATTATTCAGAAAAATGGTTAGAGTACCCCTATCCAGTAGCCGTGAATGTTGCATCCAACGTTGGTGGAATGGAATATCCAGCGATATCATTCTGTGGATATAAAGCAAAAGCAGGTAGTCTATGGGGAGTAACTGATCATGAATTTGGACACAACTGGTTTCCGATGATTGTAGGTAGCAATGAACGTCTGCACGGTTGGATGGACGAAGGTTTTAATACTTTTATCAATAACATCTCTACGAAGATGTTTAATAAAGGTGAATATGCCGTTCGCCGAGGTTCTAGAAATGCTTTGACAAGAGCGATGTTCAACCCTAATTTAGAGCCTATTGTAAATTCTCCACAAACGATGAAAGAAAGAAACATAGGCTATTTATTATATTACAAACCGGCGTACGCACTCCAGCTCTTACGAGAAGAAATAATTGGTGAAGAGCGATTCGACCAAGCTTTCAGTAATTACATTCGTTACTGGGCATATAAGCACCCTACGCCTACAGACTTTTTCCGAACTATCGAGAATGAAACAGGTGAAAATTTAAATTGGTTCTGGAGAGGTATGTTTTTCAATAATTGGCAGATGGATCAAGCGATCACAGAAGTACGTTATATCGAACTTGACCCTGCAAAAGGTGCTATCGTAACCGTTGCTAATTTGGATAAACTGCCCATGCCTATTGAATTAAGAGCTACGACTGAAACAGGCAAAATCATAGACATCAAATTACCTGTAGAAGTATGGGAACGCAACAAAACATGGACGTTCAAACTACCTTCTACCGAAAAATTAAAGCAAGTCGAACTAGATCCTAGAAGTGTATATCCTGATATGAACCCAGATAATAATATTTGGTTAGCAAAATAAGATGATGAACGGAATAAAAATTAGTCTGTGTATAGTTCTATTTATGATCTTAGGATCTGTAGCACAAGCACAACGCATAAATGGATATGTATTCGAATTGACTAGTAGTAATCCCATATGGAATGCTACAATCAAGAATACGCGAACATTAGAGACAGTAGAAAGTGATAGAAACGGAAAATTCCAAATTAATGGATTGGTAAATGATTATTTAGTCATTTCGAGCACAGGTTATAAGCAAGATACCGTCTTCCACTTCGAAGA
Source organism: Sphingobacterium sp. (assembly GCA_045629405.1). Classification (GTDB taxonomy): domain Bacteria; phylum Bacteroidota; class Bacteroidia; order Sphingobacteriales; family Sphingobacteriaceae; genus Sphingobacterium. The sequence goes on from JAZQRD010000146.1 coordinate 8,462, forward strand.
TGGTGCTAAACGTATCTACATGTCTCGTGATGAAAACATCATAAACATTGACGAAGTATTAGTCAAGCGACTGACCGACAGTAGACTGACTGCCGAAATTCAAAAAGCAAGGAATGATGGAAAAGCAGTCGATGCTAGCCAACAGCGTGGTGGACTACGCATTTCGCCAACTCGCTTATTCGGCAAATCAGCAAAAATAGCACGTGCTAATCTAAATATATTACAGATTGAGCAAGAAGCTAGACAAGTAGATCGTATATTCACAACGCAACTTATAGCTTCCTTGGTACCGCTTAATCAAGATGAGATAGCCTTATTTAGAGATCGCTTTAGACCATCTTTAAACTTTATTCAACAATCAAGTTCAGAGCGATTAAAAATCTACATACTTGACTCCTACAAAACATTTAAAATGGATTAATATGGTCTGAATAATTAAAAAAGGTGTTGAAATTTTATTTCAACACCTTTTTTAATTAGTTGTATACTTTCATCAATCCTTCCACGAGTTTCAAAATACTATTTAGAAGGGAATATTATAATATAAAATAATATTCATTCTTTGGTGGATCAGGAGTATTTGCCTCTTGATCAGTCATCTGATTTAAGTTCATTTCTATAGTTTGGCATATCGAAGTCATTGGTATATCCATAGGTTTATTTTCAAATGGATCTTGCATAAGTATGGCAGTACGCTCAATTATCAAAAATATTAGGGGAATCAATACTGCAATAATCATTTTAATCAAGACATACTCACTATCTAGTGAGAAGGGTAACATGAGAGCAAAGAGATAAATTAGGAAATTAATAAGCTTACTATAGCTCATCGGGAAAATCGTATTCTTGATACGCTCGCACCTCCCCATTGAATCACAAAACCGCATCAACGTACTATCGAGTTGCACCTGTCTGAATTCTGAGATTAACCCCTGTTGAGACAACTCTTTGATGTGCATACTATGCTTAGACAATAGTGCATTCGGTATATTGTTAGCGTGAATCTTTTCACGATCTAGATAATCTTGAAGACGTGTAGTGAATCGTTCTTTGCGCAAAGACTGTGATAGCGCATAACACCATATAATCTGTCGCTCCGTAAATCTATTAATATCTTCACTATTTTCTGAAGGAAGATACAATTGCAATTGCCTTATATAACTCCGGGAGTCATTCACAATCCCTCCCCACACAATACGCGCTTCCCACCACCTATCATAAGATTGTCCGGTCCGAAAGGCCAATAATAATGAAATGGCTGTACCAATGATTGCATTCATTGCCAGTGGAATATCTAGATCCTCAAAGTGAGGATCATGCGCTATGGCTCCAGCGCATATACAAAATATACTAATACGAATGAGGTCAACCTTCATAGAAGCTATGAAGTCCAAAATGGATGTAGTAGCATTAATTTTTAATAACATATGTCAATAATGGGTTTATAGATAGAACATGAGATACAACAAAATGTTTGGGATTTCATATGGAAGTTTCATTCTTTCGATTATGTATATTTACAACTTAATAACCTAATATATCCATGCTTAAAAAAACACTTATTCTGTTTATGAGTTGCATAAGCTTATGTGCCGAAGCGCAAAAAGTTGACAAAAAACTTGAAGAAAAATTGAATATCGCCTTAGAAAATTTTCAAGGTGATATAGGAATATACGTACATCATCTCAAAAGTGATAAGATAGTCGCCATCCATGCTGATACAATATTTCCCACGGCAAGCCTTGTAAAAGTTCCTCTTTTGGTTGGAATATTTGACCAAATAAAAGATGGGAAGTATAAACTTCAGGATAAATTTGCTTATAGCGAATCACGTACATATGGCGGCTCAGGGCTGATGCAGCACTATAAGGATAGCGCACAAACTGATCTATCCACTATGATATCTCTCATGCTCACCTATTCAGATAATGTGACATCGCTATGGATACAAGAACTAGCCGGTGGTGGTATGAAAATCAATCCATTATTGGAAAAATATGACCTCCAACACACTAGAATAAACTCTAGAACTGTAGGTAGAGAACAAGAACAGAAAATATATGGCTGGGGGCAGACAACGCCTAGAGAGATGGCTCTATTGTTTACTAAGATTAGAGAAAGTAAAATATTCGGATCGCCATACGACGAATTGATGACTCGATATCTAAAAAATCAATTCTATAACGAACGATCTCTATCCCAAATACCGGCTCATATCAATACGTTATCCAAAACTGGATCTGTAAATCAGTCTCGAGGAGAAGTTGTACTTGTAAATGCTCCAAGTGGAGACTATGTATTTGCTATCCTAACAAAGAATAATAAAGATCAACGTTGGACTGCCGAAAATGAAGCAGAAGTACTCACTCGAAAAGTATCTAACATTATATGGAATCACTTTGAGCCAAAGCACCCTTTTACAGCACCAGCAGTAGTAGAATAACTAAAAAAAGCCATTATCGTTGATAATGGCTTTTTTTAGTTAAATATTTAGTAACTAGTATTATTTGAATTTCAATTCGCCAAAGAATGAAGGTTGATGAAAACTAGGTGACGGCAGATCAATATTACTCCATGCTATAAAATGTGGCTTCGGAAGCCCATCTCCACACTTGTAAAAGTTTCCGTGAAATGTATTCCCTTCTAGTGATACGCCCCCAAAAAGTGCAACGGGGATAAATAATATAGCACTCCATTGTTTCTTGCCCCCTATTTTTCGAATTTGTGTCAGCACATCAACTTGCTCGATCTCATCTGCAGATAAACGCGAACGCAACGACTTCACAGCAGGACCATACCCGATCAAACCAGTCCCTAATACATTGAACTCAAAATTGTAATAATTTTCCTTTCCATCAAGTGATAGGAAAAATTCTACACAACTATCTTCCCATACATTTTCGTTAGGACGAATGTACTGCGCTTTGACGTATTCCTCTTGGATATCATAATGCAATACAATATGTGTAGTCGTATAAGCTATTTGAAATTTAGCTTGCGGTTCGTATGGATATTCTGTCAACCAAGGTGACTGATCTATAGCGTGCCATTGAACAGTTTTCAAAGCTTGCGCTATAGTAGCATAAGTATCATACGAAGACAACGATTGGATTTTATCAACAATTAGAGATTTCGACATAAATTAGAATAATTAAACCAAACAACCAGTTAATATAGCTTTTAATTCTTCTTCGTGTGCTTCTAATTCTTTTACTAATTTAATTTGAGATCTAGTACGAACCAAATTGTGATCAGTGTAGTGAATTTTGTAATACAAATCACCATCTATATAATCTGACAAGAAACGTACAGCTTGCATATATGGCAATAATAACACACCATACCACAACGATTCTATTTCTTTAGAAGTCAAGAACTCTTTCGCTTCTTTTAAGTAGCCCTGCGTATAAGCATCAAATAATGGAATGTTCAATACGACCTTATCTAAGTCTTTCTCGTCTTCAGCTGCAGCATTTATTATAGTGCGTATAGCATCACCAAAATCATAAGCAACATACCCAGGCATGACAGTGTCCAAATCAATAACACATTGTACATTGTCCTCTTGATCTAGTAGTACATTGTTGAACTTCGTATCATTATGCGTGATACGCAAAGGTAAATCACCTGCCTCAGCCATTTTTAATACTGAACGCATTTTTTCCTCACGTTCTTCAATATAGTTGATGATATCCAAGACATCATCCAATCTATTAGCTTTATTAGCTGCGATTGCTTTCTTCAGATTACCAAGTCTGAAATCAATATTATGGAAGTTGGGTAGTACTTCGACCAATCTAGTAGCGTCTAGTGAAGACAATTGTTTTTGGAATTGTCCAAATGCCATTCCACCCGAGTACGCTTGCTTCGTCGTCTCTACTATATCATATGATTTAGTATTTTCTAATAACAAGAAAACACGCCAATAATCACCATTAACATCTTGGCAATACAAATCGCCATTTTTGCAAGGAATTATTGTTAACGTTGACTTATTTACATCAGGTACTTGATCTATAAGAATAGATTTTAAATGATTAGTAACTAAATTTATATTATTCATCAAACCAGCAACATCTGGAAATATATGATGATTTATACGTTGCAATAGATATGAAGGAGCATCTAGTGGCGTGGTCGCCAACTTAAATGTATCATTTATATGACCAGAACCAAATCGTTCTATAAGAGTTACTTCACCTTCTATAGAAAACTGACTAGCAACTAGCTTTAATTCTTCCGTGTTTTGAAAAGACATTGATTAGACTTATAATTTCAATTAATTCAGTTTTGTAATGCTGCAATATGCGTAAATCATCAGACTAAATAAAGTTTTTTTTAAAATCAAACGTTTGCACTTTTATTGTCTTAGAATCAGCATATAGATTAAAAATTGTTCACCTAAATTATGTATATTCGTAGCATATATTCACAAAATCCAATATGGTCACTGAGTTACTTATTATTTTGGCTTTAATAGTCCTAAACGGCGTATTATCAGCCTCCGAGATCGCAATAGTTTCATCACGTAAAGCTCGCCTGCAAGCAAATAGTGATGATAGCGCAGGAGCTAAACGCGCACTGAAGCTTAAAGAAGATCCAAATCAATTCTTATCAACAGTCCAAATAGGTATTACGCTAATTGGTATTTTGACCGGTTTTTTCTCTGGTGGTTCAGTCTCTGCTTATTTGGTGACTATAATCAATCAAATACCACTTATAGCACCCTACAGTCAGACCATTTCTGTAGCTTTAGTGGTCATTATGATTACCTATCTTTCATTAGTTGTAGGTGAGCTAGTACCTAAGCGTATTGGTATGGCTATTCCCGAAAAATATGCTGCGCTGGTTGCTATTCCAATGGATACATTGAGTAAAGTTGTAAGACCATTTGTATGGATTTTATCGATATCTACGGACTTCCTTGTGAGCTTGTTGAATATCAAAAGCTCTAAGAATACCGTTACTGAGGAAGAAATTAAAGCGTTAGTAGACGAAGGTGTAGACTCAGGAGCTATTGAAAACTACGAGCATGATATGGTGGACCGTATCTTGAATATCGGTGACAAGCGCGCTATCAATCTTATGATACACCGTAGCGATATCTCCTACATTGACCTAGAAGATACTTACGAAAATATAAAAAATCATATCATACGTACTGAACATACCGAATACCCTGTGTGTGAAGGTAACTTTGATCAGATAAGAGGGGTCATACATTCCAAGACGTTACTAACAACATTGTTGAAGGACAAAACCCCTGATCTGCAAAAATTAGTACAGCCTATCCCCTTTGTCAATGAGAATAGCAGCGTATACTCTGTATTAGAGATCCTTAAGAACTCTAAAGTACTACAAGCTGTCGTGATTGATGAATATGGTAGTCCACAAGGTGTAATCACGATGAAAGATATCATGGCCGAATTGGTAGGCGGATTTACAGACAATAACGATTCCAAATCTAAAAATGTTCGCCAACGTGAAGATGGATCGTTCATCTTAGATGGTCGTTACCAATTGGATGATTTCTTGGTTAAATTCGACATAGGTGTATCCGAAGAAGACGAAGAAGAGTTAGGGAATATCACGACCGTGGGTGGATTGGTATTTTTACTCCTAGATCATATACCTTCTGAGGGAGAAGCTGTAAACTACAAAGGTTATAGATTAGAAGTCTTGGACATGGACGGCAATCGTATTGATAAAGTGTCTATGTCCAAGATTGTAGATAAGACGATCAGCGATATAGCTAATCAGGATTAAAGAGCCATTATTGCGAACTACGCTCAATAATGCCGATAAGATCTGATTTAGTCAGAAGCCCTGATTGACGCCAAACTTGTGTTCCAGCACTATATAGAATGAGTGTAGGAACACCTTGTACAGCAAAACTGCTAGCTAACGCCTGATTTTTATCAACGTCAATCTTTAGTACAGTCAATTGATCACCGAAGTGTTCTTTGACCTCTTTGAGGATTGGCGCCAGCGTTTGACATGGTCCACACCATGCAGCTGTAAAATCTACCAATACCAATTTATTCTTTGTGATCAAATCATTAAAACTTGCCATATGTATAGTTTATTATATGCTTTATAATTTTTTATTTATGTGGAAGAGCAAGTGATTCCAGCGATTCCATATCTCTCTGGTACATATTGAGATCTACATAACCCTTAATCCCTGATACGGTGCCTTTCTCTGAAAACTGCCAAAAATCCCAATGCTTCTTCGGACTCTCTACAAAGAAATTATAATTCGCTATCCACAGGATGTAATCTTTAAATTCTTTTTCTAGAAAATCTGTGAAGTAACTATCTCCTGAGTATACAATAGGTCGAACACCATAGTGACCTTCTACCTCATCTAGCCAGCGTTTCAAACCTACGCGTAGACTATCCATAGGCTGCGAGCGAGGACGTTCTTCTATGTCCAATACCGGAGGCAGATCTCCAGGTTTGAGATCGACTGTTTGTATAAAATTACGAGCTTGTTTTATGGAATTTTCATTGGGTCTAAAATAGTGATATGCTCCCCGCAATTTGTTTTTGGATTTGGCACCCTCCCAATTTTTAGCAAAGCGCGAATCTTTGGCAGAAGCACCCATAGTAGCTCGAATAAAGACGAAATCTACGGGAAAAGAATTATTGATCAGTTCGACTTCATCCCATGATATATTACCCTGATATTGACTAACATCAATTCCGAAAATCTTGTCTTGATGTGCGGTCATCAAAAATATATTACGTGCATCATGCTTATCACGCTCGCGCGAATTGGTATCGGCCGATTTACTTGTATCAAATTTTGCCTGGATATAATATTTAATTCCAGCTCTATAGTGCCATATAGACCATGCAAAGACCAACACTAGTGGGATTAAAATAGAATAACGCAAGAATACTGCACGTTCTTGTTCAGCTTTATTTGGTAATTTTCTTTTGCTCGTATTCGTAGATTTCACCATATTGCATCGAATTTAAAGTATTTCAAGCGCACTGTCAATTAATCTTAAATGAAAGTTTACAATCCTAAGGACTGGTTGCATACCATTACCTACTTAAGCAAATCCGAACATTCTAAAAAAATCTTCCCTTTATTACTCCTAGTTGGTCTATTTTCCTACGGTATAGCATTCTTAGAACTTGAGTATTTAAAACTATCTGACAAATCTTGGATTAAAAACATCACTATTGTACACAATTTATTAGGTTTTGTATTATCGCTAATACTCGTATTCAGAACCAATACAGCTTACGATCGCTGGTGGGAGGCTCGCAAACAATGGGGAGCGCTGACGAACGCAAGTCGTACATTAGCTATTAAGATGAATGCTATGCTACCCGTAGACGACAAAGTGAACAGATCATTTTATCGTAAAGCCATCCCGCTATTTGCGGAGACTCTCTATAATTTTCTACGATCTGATTATACAAAATTCATGTTGGACGAGAAAGAACATCCTGAATTAGCAGGACTAAATGATAAAAATCATGGTCCAAATCAAGTTGCTTCTCTAATCTATAAAAAGACAAATAAACTATACAAAGATGGTGTATTGACTGGAGATGAATTGCGCATTGTGAGCGAAGAAATCACTGCGATGACGAATGTCTGTGGTGCTTGTGAGCGAATTAAGAATACGCCAATACCTATTGCGTACAGTTCATTCATCAAGATATTTATTATCTCCTACTCGGTGACCTTACCGATTGGTTATGTTTTCTCTATCGGGTATTTTGTAGCATTGGCAGTGCCATTTATCTTCTATGTACTATTGACCATCGAAATGATTGGCGAATCCATTGAAGAGCCATTTGGCAAGGATGCAGATGATCTACCTATTGATAAAATAGCTTCCAACATCAAGAAACATACATACGAGGTGTTATTGCCTTAGTATAGACAGCAATAATTGATGATCTTGAAAATTCATTTTACTCTATTTCAAGGACTAAGGATATCTGGGTGAAATAAGTTTTGGAGATAAGATCAAAATTTCTACTTTTGTAGCGGAGAGCTGGCAGAGTGGTCGAATGCGGCAGTCTTGAAAACTGTTAACTGTCACAGGTTCGGGGGTTCGAATCCCTCGCTCTCCGCAGAAAAAGCTTTATCGAAAGATAAGGCTTTTTTGATTTTTATACCTACCGGAGAATCAAATCTATCGCAAAACATTATAGAAAGCACTGTAAGATTCGAACCTAAGGTTCGATGCATAAATGTATAGGCCAAGTTTTGGGGTCAAGTGGGACTAAACCAATCCCTCGCTTTACATAGATTTTACTTAGAATATTCACTATATTTCGCTATTCGTAATAACTATGAAGTTAATCTCATTCACTTTGTTTCGCTTAATCAACATATTT
>JAZQRD010000147.1:0-12978 GCA_045629405.1 Sphingobacterium sp.
ACGATGAACTGAGACTGATCCGAGAATTCGCGTATAATGTTATTAAACTTGTCAATATTCGTATCATCTAGTGGTGCGTCCACCTCATCGAATATACAGAATGGTGCAGGCTTCAATAAGTATAAAGAAAACAACAGCGCCGTAGAAGTTAATGTCTTTTCACCACCAGACAATTGATTAATTGATAAAGGGCGCTTTCCTTTTGGTCTAGCAATAATATCAATATCAGATTCCAGTGGGTTTTTTGGATCCGTTAATAATAAATCACAACTATCTTCTTCATTGAACAATGATCTGAATACACGAATGAAGTTTTCACGAACTGTGTTGAAGGCGTGCATGAACTTTTCATTAGCACTCGTATCTATTTCTTCAATAGTCGATAATAGTGTTGCTTTGGCATCTAGTAGATCATTTTTTTCTTTATCAATGAAATCATGGCGTTGAAGAATTTCGTCGTATGCTTCCTTAGCCATAGGATTGATGGTGCCGTATTCAGCTAACTGTTTTTTCAAACGCGTACAGATAGATCCAAGTTCTTCTTCAGACTGGGTTATCTCAGGCATTTCCATTTCCAATAGATCTTTCATGTCAATGTTAAATTCTACAGAAAGGCGCTCTTTTAATCCATTAAGATCAATTTGAAGTGTTGTTTTTTTATCTTTAATCTCGTTGATCAAGAAATCATATTGGTCTTTAGCTTTACGTAATGCTGCAACCTCTTCATCAAGATCATTTAATCGTTTTCGATGCGCATAGAAATCTTCTTCCATTTCTTGCAAAGCTTTTTCTAACGCATCTTTTTCTTCGTAAAGACCTTTCAAGTCCTCATCACTCGTATCTGTAAAACTCAATGCATCACGCATATCTACCTTCAACTGTTCGATATCAGTTGTGTTTTTGTTAATACGAATCTCTAATGCTTCTTTCTGACTTTCACGATATTCTAAATCTTTCTGTACACCAGACAATTTGTTTTGCTGTTGGTGTAGTCTTATATTTTCTTGATTATATGCTGAAGATTGTTCTGTATATATATCATTCAACTCCTGAAATGCAGCCTGCATATCGGATAATTGTTTTTGACGCTGTTCAGTTTCAGCTTTTAAAATCTTCAATTCAGGCTCAGCCTTAGTCAAATCGTCTTGAATCTGTAATAAACGATTCTCGATATCTTGCTTTCTATTCTGCGAATTAGATATGAATGCTTGATATTGTTCTTGTTTTGTTTTTACAGTCGTATATTCATTTTGCAATCGTGCTAATTGTATGCGTATCTCATCAATGAAATCTTTCTGCGATTGAGCACGTAGGGAGCTTATTAAAGAAGATTCTTCTTCTTCTATAGCTTGCAGTTCATCTATACGTTCATTTAGTTCAGCGATTTGTTTGGCCAATATCTCTAAGTTTTTGGCGCGACCTATACGCTTTCCTTCAAAAAGACCAACTGAACCTCCCGATAACCCTAATTTGTTTTTACTAAACTTTCCTTGATAGTGAAGCACGACCATGTCTTGATCAGGTAGTATATCACCGATAGCTTGTATGTCATCGGATTTAAGTAGATATACATTTTTTAACAACTGCTGACATAGACTTTCATATTTCTTATCAACTTGAATTACGTCCATAGCTGCTATCATATTATCTGTAGCCCTAGTGTCAGTTGTCATAGCATCCTTAGCAACAGCATCCAATATGAAGAAATTGGCTCTACCACGAGCTGCATCACTTAGTAGATTAATAGCTTGCACAGCATCTTGCTGCGTATCTACTACATAGTGATTCATCACGGTATCCAGGTAGGTTTCGATAGCTACACGATATTGTTCTTGACATAATAGTATATCAGAGAATAGAGGATAGGCTGTTGACCAACCAGCGTTCTTGCGCAAAAATTGAATAGAATCTGGAAATCCTTCTAGATTATCAATCATGGATTTGGTCAAGTTGTATTCATTTTGCTTAGCGTCAACGATACGTGATTCTTTACTCAACATCTGTCTTGCTTCGTTGAGTTTAGTTTCAGCTTCTTGTATTTGCGCAGATAACTTATTTTCTGATGCTATAGCCTCATCATACTGCTCTTGTTGTGCATCAAGTTTAATTTGCAAGTCAGCAACAGCTATATTGAATTGAGATAATTCTTCGGCCTTTGATGATGCATCGGTGATGGTTCGTAGGGACTCTTGTTCTAGTGATTCTTTCTGAATATTGAATACAGCAATATCCTTTTCTACTTTATAGATTTTGTTCTGTAATTCGTTGTTCTCTTGAACAAATCTTTCGATTTTGTTTTTAGCAGTTTGCTGTTGAGCTTTAAGTTCTTCTACTTCTTCTTTATTCTTTTGAATGTCAGATTTGAATACATCCAGCTTTGCTTGTTCTTCGTAAAGTTCTTCGTAGAGACGTTTTAAGGTCGAGTCAACGTGGCTAAGCTGCTGCTTATCCAAGTTCATTTCAGCATTGATGCGAGCTTCTTTCTCTTGAATATGATAAAGACGCTCGTTTTTAATTTTCTTTTCAGACTCGTACGAACGTATTTTATTAACAAATTCGTTCGTAGTTTTTTGTTGAGCAGATAAAGTTTTCTCTTTCACCAAAACTTCTTCACGTCCTGTGCGCAGTTCGGTATCTTTGGCTTCTATTTGCTCGACCGTAGTTGTTAATGCCGACTGTACATCTTTTTCTTTTACCGTCAATGCATTCAACTCAGTACTGAAACTATCCAATCTATAATAAGCCAATCCAATACTAGCTTCCTTATACTCCTCTTTCATACGGAAGTATTTATCAGCTTTTTTGGCTTGGTTTTCTAAAGACTTCAAATTCTTCGTAATCTCATATAGCAAATCATCTACACGCGACAGGTCTGCTTCAGTTTCTTTTAGTTTACTAAGCGTTTGCTTTTTGCGTATTTTGTATTTAGAAATACCTGAAGCTTCTTCGAACAAATTACGTCTCGAGTTATCTTTATTGGCGATGATCTCATCAATCATTTTCAACTCAATAATTGAATAGCTATCTGTTCCTATACCTGTATCCAGGAATAGATCCGTAATATCTTTTAGGCGACACTTGACATCGTTCATACGATATTCGGATTCGCCACTGCGGTAGAGTTTACGTGTAATAGTTACTGTAGTGAACTCTGTCGGTAAGACATTTTTATTATTATTGAACGTAAGAGATACTTCGGCTAGATTGGCAGGTTTACGAGATTTAGTACCATTGAAAATGATGTTTTCCATCTTTTCTGAACGTAGTGTCTTTGTACTCTGCTCACCCAATACCCAACGAATAGCATCTACAACATTGGATTTACCGCACCCATTAGGGCCTACGATTGCTGTAACTCCTTCGTTGAAATTGATCGTGATTTTATCACCAAAACTCTTAAATCCTTTGATTTCAAGTTTAGTTAGCTCCATTCGCTTTTAGTTATTATAAGCTACGAAAATACACAATATTTAAGAGATTGAGAATGTAGGCTTTGGAGAAAATAAATGTTTTTTATAGAATGTTAATAGCGAGTTTGTTAGCTAGACATTTGTGTTGTTATCTTTCATATTATAGAGAAATTTATGTTATCTGTACAAACCGTTATTTAATCTAGTTTAACTTAATTTATTATATTGTACGTATTAAACTAATTAAATTAAAATGCGACAATTATTAAACCTGATTTGTAGTTTCTGTTTATTATTTATTGGGAGTATTGAATTCGGCTATGCACAGGAGAAAAAAATCTTGTTTTCCACGGCATATGGAGATTTTAAAGTTATGCTATATGATTTTACCCCACAGCATCGTGATTTATTTATTCAATGTATGAATGATGGAGTCTATCGTGAGGCATTATTCAATCGTGTAATTAAAAATTTTGTGGTACAAGGCGGCGAGCATGACATAGATATTGAATTAAGAGAAACGCTACATCATGAAATGCCTAAGCATCGATTTCCTGCGGAATTCGATTCACGGGCGATTCACAAATTAGGAGCTTTGGGGGCAGGAAGAGATGGTAATCCAGAAAAGGCATCTTTTCTAAATCAGATTTATTTTGTAGTTGGCAAAGAAGTTAGGGAGAATGATCTAGATGAAATAGCTAAGAAAAAAAATATAGTGTATACCGAGGATCAAATAAGAACATATTTAGAAAGCGGTGGTCAGCCAAGATTGGATCAAGACTACACTGTATTTGGTGAAGTATACGAAGGAATAGAAGTCTTGTTACGAATTGCTAAAGCTAATACAGATCAACTTGATTTTCCATTGGAAGAAATTCCTTTTCAGCTGTATATGATTGAGGAATAATAGAAAAGGCTTTCATAGTATTATGAAAGCCTTTTCTATTATTTTTGATCAAATAAACCATGTATTTGTGCGTCGATCTTATTTAGAATCATGCCCAAATCTTCTGGATTATTAGTGAAGTCTAAGTTGTCTTTATCCAAGATTAATAATTTTCCTTCGCTGTAATTATCTATCCACTTATCATATTTCTCATTCAATTTTGAAAGATAATCTAAACGAATGGCAGACTCATAGTCACGACCACGTTTCTGAATATTATTTACTAGAGTAGGTACAGATGCCTTTAAGTAAATCAATAAGTCTGGTGGTTTGATATAATGAATGATGCTCTGAAAGATATTACTGTAGTTTTCAAAATCACGCTCTGACATTAATCCCATGTCGTAAAGATTCTCCGCAAATATATAAGCATCTTCATAGATAGTACGATCTTGAATCATGTTTATATTTTGTCTTTGAAGCTCGACGATATGTCTAAAACGGCTATTTAAAAAGAAAATCTGCAGATTGAATGCCCATCTCTTCATATCACTATAGAAATCTTCCAAATATGGATTATTATCTACAGCTTCAAACTGTGGTTCAAAATTTAAATGTTGAGCCAACAATTTGGTCAATGTTGTCTTACCCGCGCCTATATTCCCGACAATTGCAATATGCATATTCTTTATTAATATAATTTTTTAAGTCCAATAATTTCCCTTACCTCTTTGATCGTCTTTTGTGCGCTTGCCTGTGCTTTCTCAGCGCCCATTTTGATTACTTTAGCGATATAGGCATCATCTTGAGATATCTCATCGATACGTGAGCGAACTGGTTCAGTAGCGATCACCATATCTTCAGCTAGTTGCTTTTTGAAGTCTCCGTAACGAATCTCACACTTGTTATATAAATCTTCGAAATGAGTCAGTGTATCAGGCGTCGAAACAACTTTCATTAGATCGAATAGATTCTGAATTGCATCAGGTTTAGCTTGATTAGGCTCAGTAGGGCCAGAATCAGATACAGCACGCATGATTTTTTTGCGGATCACTGTAGGATCATCAGATAAATATATACAATCTGCCTCTCCATTTGATTTACCCATCTTTCCTTGACCTGATAGTCCAGGAACTTTGACTAATTTGTCAGAATAAGAAAAAGCGAAAGCTTCCTTAAAATAATCAACTTGGTATAAGTGATTGAATCGATTACCAAATGTACGAGTCATCTCTAGATGTTGCTCTTGATCTTTACCTACAGGAACTTTTGTTCCATGGTGTAGTAAGATATCACAAGCCATCAATACGGGGTATGTTAACAATCCAGCATTTACATTATCAGGACTTGAACGTACTTTATCTTTAAACGAAGTTGAACGCTCTAATTCGCCCAAGTAAGCATTCATATTCATATATAAATATAGCTCTGCTACTTCAGGAACATCTGATTGAATGTAAATAGTAGATTTTTCGGGATCAATACCTGCTGCCAAATACTCTACAACTACATTGCGTACAGTCGTCTGCAAATCTTGTGGCGTAGGGTGCGTGGTCAACGAGTGTAGATCCGCTATGAAGAAGAAGCAATTGTAGTCATTTTGCATTTTTACAAAATTGCTCAACGCTCCATAATAATTTCCTAAGTGTAATTTTCCGGTACTTCTGATACCACTAACAACTGTTTCCATGTTTGCGAAATTACATATTTATTCGCTATAAAAGGAATCAAAAATGCGCTTCCAAATAGAATTATTGTCAAGTAATTATAGAGTAATAAGTTTTAATATTAGGATATTGTACAATAGTATCTACAGGCTATTAAGCTTGACTACGCAAAATTAACGACATAATGAGTTAGCAAATAAAAGAATGGTAAGTTTTATGGTAGAAACATTGAGTAGTATCTAATTAGTACAACACTCCTCAACGCTTCTTTTTTTTACAAACTAAAGTCCTTTACTTTTTGCTTCGTTCCAAAAGATATCCATTTCCTCTAAACTCAAATCTTGCAAATTTAAATTACTTTCATTCACTTTTTCTTCTAGGTAGGTGAATCTGTTGATGAACTTCTTATTAGTTTTTTCAAGTGCATTTTCGGGATTTATGCCCATATGTCTAGCGTAATTTATAAGAGAAAATAACAAGTCGCCAAATTCACCCTCCGCTTTTTCAAGGTCTATAGATTTTGATTCTTCAATATTGAATTCATCCTTGAACTCCTGAAGTTCTTCTTCCACTTTATTCCATACTTCAGCTGTGTCTTCCCAATCAAAACCTACTCCACGAACTTTATCTTGAATACGGTAGGCTTTAACTAATGCAGGTAAGGAACTAGGAACTCCAGCTAGTACAGATTTACTACCTTCTTGTAATTTTATTTGCTCCCAATTCGCTTTCACGTCCTCATCGTTGTTTACTATTGTATCACTGTAGATATGTGGATGACGGACGATCAGTTTGTCGCATACTGCATTGAGTGCATCAGCAATATTAAAAGCGTCCTGCTCTTCTGCTATTCGAGCATAAAAAACCATATGCATCAGTAAATCACCAAGTTCATTTTTTACTTGATCTAAATCTTTCTCAAGAATAGCATCCGCAAGTTCATACATCTCTTCGATCGTCAAATGACGTAATGTCTCCATCGTTTGCTTCTTATCCCATGGGCACTCTACGCGGAGAGTATTCATTACCGTAAGTAAACGTTGGAATGCGCCAGCCGGCGAATCATTAAAAGGGGGAGGAGTAAATGCCATATTAGAGTATTAATTATAAGACAAAGGTAGGAGATTGTCGCTACAAATATACATTAAGCTCTGAACATATTATTTTTCTAGAAAGTAAATTCTAATACATAATAGTAGTAGAAATCAGCTAATAAATCTCAATAATAAATTCAACTTTAGAATAGACAATTATAAACACTAATGGTTAGAAAATAAATACACGTGAAATAGATATATACCATAATCTTAACAATATTTAATAGAGTCAAATGATAAAAATATGGATATTTGTACTTGCTTTTAACTATTAATAATTTCAAGATATGATTGCAGAATTTTTTCAAAATAATTACGTTCAGACCGTACTGGTTTCTATCTTGTGTGGAGCTATTGTCGGCTTAGAACGAGAATATAAAAGTAAATCGGCTGGTTTCAGAACACTTATTCTCATCAGTTTTGGAGCAACGTTGTATACTTTAGCATCGCGGCAGGGCGCTATATCGGATGATCGTATTGCCGCTAATATTGTAACAGGTATTGGTTTTCTTGGAGCGGGTGTGATTTATCAAGGCAAATTTTCTATTCAAGGATTAACTACAGCAGCAGTAATTTGGGCAATAGCTGCGATTGGTGTACTTGTCGGCTATGGACAATTTATATTAGGGATTAGCTTTGCTGTTATCATGGTTATAGTATTGTCTCTTTTTCAAAAGATTGAGACGATTCTATCGCATGCTTATTTCAC
Organism: Sphingobacterium sp.; assembly: GCA_045629405.1. Lineage (GTDB taxonomy): Bacteria > Bacteroidota > Bacteroidia > Sphingobacteriales > Sphingobacteriaceae > Sphingobacterium. Next base: position 7,770 of record JAZQRD010000147.1, read on the forward strand.
TAAAAATGTCCAAGTTATTCTAGATAATGTACGAATTGAACAACTGCATGAATTTGAAGATTTTGTGAATTCATATGGTATTCAGCACAATAGAAAAGGTATTGAGAAGTCAAATAATCAATTGATTGCTATGTATGAGTTCTCTGGCAATCGTAAGAAAATGCGCACATTGAATGAAGCAATCATTAGACTTGAATATGTTTCTAGTTTCAGTAGCTTATAATAAATGAAAAGGGTGTCTTCCGAATTGGAGACACCCTTTTATAAAAATTATGATTGTACAAAGTACGTCTTAGAACGTGAATTTAACTGAACCATTCCAAGTACGACCCCAACCCATTAATACATAGTTTCTAGTATCAATACCTTTCCATGTAGTAGCATTTGCATCAGGTTGTCTGTAAGATGTAGCTTCTGAGATGTAGAACTCATCAAATACGTTGTTTACATTTACACGGAAACTTAACGCATTTTTCTCGCTAACTTGGATCTTGTAAGAGATACCTGCATCGAAGATATCGTATTTAGGTAATTGTAAAGTTTGGCGACCATTGTTAGGTAAAGCACCATATAATCTATCGTAATTTCTGTAATCAGCATCTACCGAGAAATTTTTGAAGATCGCATATTTAGCACCTAATCCCCATGCAGTTTGAGCTGCATCACCAACTTTAACACCAGTCAAATCTCTGTTTTCTTCACCTAAGTTAACACGGTTCTCATTTCGAACAATCGTAGTAGCGTTACCATCATAAACCCAGTCTCCTACAGAAGCAAAACCTCTTAGTTGGAAACCTGTGAACGGACGAGCTACGAAATCTAATTCTAAACCTTGGTGATTTTGTTTCACACCATAGTTTGATTGATAGATCAATTCACCAACATTTAATAATTCTGGGTCACCAGTAGGGTTGTATTTAGCTACGTCAGAAGCGCTTGCAGTATATGAACTACCAGTCACACGGTCTGCCCATGTAGTGCGGTATGCATTCACATTAACATCTACATATTTTGACGCAAACTTGTAACCAGCTTCTAGACCGATAACTTCTTCATTTTTTGCATTGATATTAATATCATTAGCATAGTTCATGAAGATATTGTTTTGATAAGGCTGACGCGAGTATATACCTGCATTCGCGAAAATTGAATGTTGACCTACCGTGTAGCTAGAACCTCCCTTAATGTTGTACCCCCAGTTATTAACATCTGCAGATTTCGCGTTACCATTAGTGTATTGATAAGGGTCGATACGGTTATTTTGTTGATGTGAAACTGATCCTTGAACAAATGCTGTAAAACCATTTTTGGCAAATTCCATTTGTCCAAATAAACCGCCATAGCGAATTTTTTGTTCATAATCCCATGCTAGACGATCTTCTTTTGTTGAAGGTTTGTCACCCCACGTTTTCCATGGATTAGTGCTATATGTATTTGAAGTCTCGTAATTATTTCTTGAGAATGGATCTAAAGTTTTTATTTCGTGCGAGATGCTTGACGCTCCTAATAAATCTGTAACCTGTCTATAGTGTTCACCTTTGTAATCGCGCAAATCAAAACCCAAATTGAATGATAAATGCTCAGTCAAATCACGGTTATAGTTAGATACGATACCGAACCATTGGTGATTGTTCATGTCGGCTGCTAAATAAGGTACTTTTGCAGAAGTTGCATCAGTACGCTGAGATTGACCACCACCACGAGCCATAGAAGCATATACTACCGTTCCTAAAGTTGACTTATCCGAAATTTTCCAATCCCAGTTTAAGTTAGCAACAGGTTTATGGTAAAAGTTTTTACGAGGGTTCATCTCTACACCATTAATAATAGAGACATTATCGTTGTACTTGCGACCTTTTTCTAAGTAAGTTGCTAAACTAGCTGTATAACCTTGGTTGTGCCATTGAGGAGCACCTGTAACCATTAAGTTCAAGTTGTGGTTGTCATTTACTTTATAACCAATCGATAAGAAGTAGTTTTGGCCAGCACCTTCAGTTCTGTCCATGTAACCATCACCTTTCCAATCAGTAATCAAAGCAGAAACTGCGAAACCATTTTTCATTAAGCCTGTGTTGTAAGCTAATGTAGATCTACGCAACATGTCGTTACCTACGGTACGTTTGAAAAAACCTCCTTGCTTCATATCAGTAGACTTCGTCACAAAGTTAGTAGTACCACCAACAGACGAAATTGCCAACTTCGATGAACCAAGACCGCGTTGAATTTGCACCAATGAAGCTACATCAGTCAAACCATTCCAATTAGACCAGTACACACGACCGTTGTCCATACCATTGATTGGTTGACCGTTCAATAAAAACGCTGTATTTGATTGATCAAATCCACGCGTAGTCATTGATGACTCTCCGAATCCTTTAGCTTGTGACGTCACATATACAGATGGCGTATTCACCATCGTAGCAGTAATGTCTTGACCGCCTACTTTCTCTTCAATCTCTTGTTGTCTGATTGTAGATACTGCGATAGGAGTTTTACGACCTTCAGCAATATCAATTAATGTTCTACCAACTACGACTACTTCTTCTAAAGATTCACCATCAGTAGGTACTAATACAATCGTACCAATAGGACTTGTTGAAGAAAATTTGAAGTTTTTTGGTTCATGGCCTACAAATTTGATTTGGATTTGGCCTTCGTTTTGGTTGGTAGTTAAAGAGAAGTTACCTTCAGCATCAGTTGATGTGCCAGCGTCACTGCCTGAAACTAAAATGGTTGCTCCAGCAATAGGGTTTTTACCATCAGTGACTTTACCTGTAATTACCTGCTGCGCTAAAGCAGAATTGGTGGTAAGCATGAATGCCAATGTGGCATACATTAGGGTAGATTTTTTTTGCATTATGAGATCAATTTTTTCAATTGGTTGCAAAGGTAACTTATTTTATTCTATTACTGTAAATGTTTGATTATTTTGTGTTTACAATAGTTGTTTAGTTATTTGTGTGTGTCAATGTTTTATTGCATTGTGTCAATAGAGATCATTTTAAGAAAAATAATGACATTTTTGTGAGATTTCTCCTTTGATACAAAGTGCTGATTATTAGTATTTTCTAATATTAAATTTTTGTTAAATTTGAAATGTTAATTTTTGTTAAAAATCAATATTTTGACTTTAATTTTTGATAATATTTTAAATAATTACTTATTTTAATAACAAATTTTCTACATTTTTTACCACTTATTATTTACAGTGTACTAATTACACTATCGTAATGGCCTGTTTTGGGCTAACTTTTCTTCTTAAAATTTAATTACTTGACTTTCTTTAATAACTTTGCACAACGAAATCTAATCACAGAAAGTTAAGCATGAAAAAATCTCTACTTTATTTTGCTTTAGTGATGGCCAGCTACGGCACACTACAAGCTCAAGTAACAACAAGTAGTATGACTGGTGTAGTTACAGAATCCGCTGGTCATGCAACTGCTGGAGCTACTATTAAAGCGACCCACTTACCTTCAGGAACTAATTATTCTAGTTCAGCGAATGTAGCGGGTCGTTTTAATTTAGCAAATATGCGTGTAGGTGGACCTTACCGTGTGGAAATTACTTTTGTAGGTCAAAATCCTATTGTTTACGAAGATGTATACTTGCAATTAGGACAAGCATTTGTCTTAAATCCAGTATTTGGCGAGACTGAAGCTAATTCTATTGACGAAGTAACGATTACAGGTTCTAGAAGAAGTCAAAAGTCTGGTACATCGACTGTAGTAGGCCGTAGCCAAATCGAAAATTTACCTTCGATCTCTCGTAGTGTAAATGACTTGACAAGATTAACTCCGCAAGCTAATGGTTCGGCTATTGGTGGTGGTAACTACAGAGCAAACAACTTCTCTGTTGATGGTGCCAACTTCAATAATCAATTCGGTATTGGTCAAAACATGCCCGCAAATGGTTCTCCTATCTCAATCGATGCGATTGAGCAAATAATGGTAAACGTTACACCTTTTGATGTGCGTCAATCAGGTTTTACAGGAGCATCTATTAATGCTGTTACACGTTCAGGTAGAAATGATTTTTTCGGTTCAGCATTCTATACAGGTCGATCAGATAAGCAACAAGGTACACGTGTCAATGATGTAAATACAAATATCAATGACATGTCAGTAAAACAATATGGTTTTACATTTGGTGGTCCAATTGTTAAAAATAAATTGTTCTTCTTTGTAAATTTAGAACAACAAAAACAAGTTGAGCCAGGTCCAACTAAAGTAGCTGCTACAGCTTCTGCTCCTTATGGTTCAGCAAGTTACATAGCTCGTCCTACAGATCAGTTTATGAACACAGTTTCAGATTATTTATCAAGTAAATATGGTTACGAAACTGGTCCTTACCAAGGCTATTCATTCGATAGTAATAATGATAAATTATTTGCACGTATAGATTGGAATATTTCTGATAATCACAAGATTAATTTCCGCTACAATCAAGTACAAGGTAAATCACCAAGCACATTAAGTAGTTCAGTTTCTGGTGCTAATATTAACACATCTACATACCCTACAAATCGTACAGGTATGAATGCATTATCTTTCCGCAATTCAAACTATTTCTCTGAGACTAACTTATACTCTGCAGCAGCTGAATACACAGGTAAGACAGGCGAATACAACCACTCAGCGCGTGTTACTTACGTAAACCAAGATGAGCCGCGTTCAGTAGAGAGCGCATGGTTCCCGATGGTAGATATTCGCGATGGTGTTGCAGGTTCTGCTGGCAACGTGATTACTTCATTCGGTACGGATCCATTTACATATGGTAACTTACGCTCTGTACAGTCATGGAATGCTAACTACGATATAAACCGTACGTTTGGTTCGCATGGTGTAACTTTAGGTGGTCAGTTTGAAACTAGTATCACGAAAAACGGTTTCCAACGTTTTGGTACCGGATATTATATGTTTAATTCATGGGAGGATTTTGTTAATGAACAAAAACCAATTCATTATGCATTGACATACCCTATGACTGCAGATGGTTCTCAAGCATTCCCTTCTTTTCAATTCAATCAATTCTCAGTTTACTTACAAGATCAATTTACGGTAAATAGCCGCTTAAAATTGACGGGTGGTATTCGTTTAGAATTACCTACATATCCTAATGTAGAGGAAATGAAAACACATCCAATTTTGGAAGGTTTAAACTTTAACGGTTTATCATTGAATACAGGTGCGATGCCTAAAAGACGTGT
>JAZQRD010000148.1:0-3775 GCA_045629405.1 Sphingobacterium sp.
CTTTTAACAACAATTGTGCTTATAAAGCTTCCTTCTTCTCTTCTATCTTTTCCGACTTAGATTTAATAGGGTTATTAAAATAAAGATTTGTGTATATCTGAAATCTGCTTATTCTGATCAATCACCATACTTTTCATTATACCAAGCATTTCTTGTCTCAATGATACCATAGCTTTCAAGTCAGCAATCTCACACTTCAAAGTGTTGATTTCTGATGACTGATCGATATGTATATCTTGCTTTCTCATTGTATGGCACTATGATACTTAAGCATGAAATCTTCATCAATTATTATATTTTTTAGTATTGCTGGGACTTCATTTAGAATGCGAAAGGTCGCTGAAGAGAAATGCACAAGCATGATTCAACAACATGAACGATTTAGAATATGCTTATTGGCTTAGAGCGACAACATGCAGAGGTTATCCCTCCTTTACCAACTTTGCTGACCGCTACTCTTCTATAGAGGTAATGGTACTGTTCGCACTGTTTTTGATTACCAATATACTATAAGTATACAAGATAATACCATAATCTAAGTAAATATGTTCGCTTACATCATGCATTGTGAGCTATCTCAAAGTAAACTTTTGTGTTGATAAGCATGGAGAACCGTGCTACGGTAGTTTTCGGCGTTGAGTTTTTGCAAACTTTTGAGGTTAGAAGATCGAGTTTCTACAGATTGGGAGGAGAAAATGGGTATCGTTTTATAATTAGCGTATCTCCATATAGATTCTTTTAGGTTTATCAAATTGAATTGTATGATCTATATATCTCAATATGCCCATTATTTCGATCATTTGGCCTGTTACTTCCGTATAAGAATCACCTTTTTTAAGTAGTGCAATTGGAACTCTTTTCTTTTCCTTCCATTTATACGGTCTATAGTGGAAATCTCCTATGAGCGTATCTCCATATATATCACCATTAATTTCGCCTGCGCTTGGAGCCACCCCTCCTTTTTTATGGATTAGCTCACCGTAGAATCTCTTCTCATAGACAACTAATCTTAAAGTAGATGTATCTCGACCATCCACATGGATATAGTTTTTCTCCACCTGCTTTTCATCACTACAAGAGAATAGTAGAAGCAATATTGGAAGGAAATACGTGTAGAATTTTGGCATAGATAAATTTAACAAATAAAAATGATACCGACTGCTGTGAAGTACTCAATGAATAAAATTCAGTAGTAAACTATATTACTACACAAAAATTAATTTGTTAGTGTATGAATATTTATGGATATTAATATCCGTAACATACTTGCTTGCTATGAAAGATTATACCCGCATTTACAAAATGAGTTTTGCATCGGTCTACCCCCTATATATCGCTAAAGCTGAGAAAAAGGGCCGAACTAAAGCTGAAGTCGATGAGATTATCTTTTGGCTAACAGGATATACAGCGGAAAGTTTAAACAAAATTCTAACGGAAAATTGGGATTTCGAGACGTTCTTTGCGCAAGCTCCACAGATAAACCCTCGTGTTGATAAAATTAAAGGTATTATCTGTGGCTATCGTGTAGAAGATATAGAAGATGAATTGATGCGACATATTCGCTACTTGGATAAATTGATCGATGAGTTGGCAAAAGGAAAGCACATGGAAAAAATTTTGCGACAATAATAGACTCCGTTATAGTATAGATTATCCCTTACTATTCATTAAATAATAGCTTCTGACAATAGTTAGCGATTATGATTTCCATTAAATAAAAAACTTGCGAGAATCATTTTTTTATTAGTAGAATAATACTAATTTAGAACAAATTAATACAGACTAAATATGATTACACAAAATGGAGATCTAACGATATTCATTTCGCAATTCGAGAACAAATTAGAAGAAATTTTTCACGAACAATATGACATCAATGAGCTAAGCCAACAACGTGGATTACCAACTGACGTATGGAAAGCTATAATGAACGAAAGCCCATTGTCTGTAGCAGTTGGTGAAGAATATGGCGGACGTGGATTGAAAGTCAATGAATGCTTGCGTATATTATCTGCGGCATCGTATGAATCACTTCCTTTATCGCTAACATTTGGTATTAATATCGCACTATTCTTAGAGCCGCTTGCAAAGTATGGCTCCCAAGAAGTAAAAGATCGTATCCTACCTACCTTTGTACAAGAACAAAAAATGGGTGGACTGATGATCACAGAACCGGACTATGGATCAGACGCATTGAATATGCGTACCAACTATACCGCTACCGAAAAAGGCTACGCTATCAAAGGCACAAAACACTGGCAAGGATTAACAGGCATGGCTGACTATTGGTTAGTGACGTCGCGTAAAAATCTGGGCAATGGTGAGTTGGCTAGAGATATCGACTTCTTTGTCACAAATGAATCTAATCCTGCCGAACATATACATGTGGAGCATTTATTTCCGAACTTGGGATTGTATATGATCCCTTACGGCAAAAATATACTTGACCTGCAAGTTCCAGCAGACCAAAAATTAAATCCAGAGAGCACGGGTATCAAGATGATGCTAGATATCTTACATCGTAGCCGTATGCAATTCCCTGGTATGGGTATGGGATTCATAAAGCGTATGTTGGACGAGTCTATCAAGCAATGCGATACACGCATAGTAGGTAATGGCAATTTGTTAAGCCTTGATGCTATACAACAACAAGTAGGTAAGATACAAGCAGCCTATAGCTTATGTAGTGGCATGTGCGCACGCAGTAGTCAGATATCAAGTATAGCGAATAACCTAGCTACTGAAGCATTGGAAGCTAATGCAATGAAAGCCTTAGTCACTGATCTGATGCAAGAGGCTGCACAGATAGCGGTACAAGTATCTGGTGCCAATGGTTATAAACTATCACACGTAGGTGCTCGTGGTATCATCGACAGCAGACCTTTTCAGATATTTGAAGGATCTAACGAGATGTTGTATACACAGATAGCTGAGAACTTCTTAAAGCTTATGAAGAAGAAAAAAGAAACATCAGTTTACAATTTCTTATCAGAATGGGATCTTGCAAGTAAAGTAGCTGCATACTTCAAAGATGTAGTAAGCTTCACGTTGCCGGATGCGCTTCCTCAACGCAAAATGATCGATCTAGGTAAGATCATCGCACGTATCGTATGTGCACAGTATGTGGTAGATATGCAAGACAAAGGCTACCGTACAGACTTGACCGATCAATGTTTAGCGCAAGTACATGTGGACATCACACAATTGGCGGCAAGCTTGATCAATACTAAACATACCCAAGTTATTCAAGACTATACGGACAATAGTGCGTGGTACGCTTATTTTTAAGAAAAATCACCTCCGATATATTAAAGCTGTCGAATTATTCGGCAGCTTTTTTTGTTATGATATATATCTTACGCAAGATTTCAAATTATCAGCCTAATTGTCAAAGACTAAAGTTTTTTAGGTGAAATAAGTTTTGGAGATAAGATCAAAATTTCTACTTTTGTAGCGGAGAGCTGGCAGAGTGGTCGAATGCGGCAGTCTTGAAAACTGTTAACTGTCACAGGTTCGGGGGTTCGAATCCCTCGCTCTCCGCACCAAAGACTTGAAAATGTATCAAAACCCTATAAATAGCAATATTTATAGGGTTTTGTTCTTTTATGGACTTTAGAACAAATCAATTATTCACAATCTATAAGAGACCTATGCGAGACCTATTCTCTAATGGTAAAAAGGTCTCGCAAAATAGCTTAGCACATGTACAAATATTGAACTGAACACCTGTCCCACTTATGAATGCACTACCTGCACGAAATTTGGACATCTTGAC
>JAZQRD010000149.1:0-5285 GCA_045629405.1 Sphingobacterium sp.
TCCAATCCAGCTTCTGCTTTAGCTGGTACTATCCCTGGTTTACGTGTTCAGCAGACATCAGGCAGGCCTGGTTCGGTTCCCAATATTGTATTGAGAGGTGGTACTGGATATGGAGGTGGTGGTTCGCCGTTGGTAATTGTGGATGGTCTTATTCGCTCCGGATTTTCAGATATTAATCAAGATGATATTGAGTCTATTGATGTTCTTAAAGATGCATCTGCGACAGCAATATATGGTGCTAGAGCATCAAATGGTGTAGTTTTGATCACTACGAAAAGGGGTAAAGAAGGTGTATCTAACATAGATTTAAAATCAAAAGTAGGTGTAAATTCAATCAACCTTCCATTTAAATTTTTGAGTGCAGAGGATTATATCTATTGGTCACGTAAAGCTGTCCAAACTTCAGGTATGTATAATCCACAACAATTGAATCAATTGACAGCTGTGAATCCCTTCGGTACTGGTAATCGATACAAGGATGCTAATGGTAATATTCTCGATGGGAATAGTGTCAATACCGCTGTGTGGAGTACTATGTTTTTGGACGATACCAACCGAGAGTTGTTGGATAAAGGTTGGAAAACAATGATTGATCCGGTAACAGGCAAGGAAATTATTTTTACAGAATTTAATTACGCTGATGATGCGTTGCGTAAGAATAGTACAACGCAGGACTACAACGTTTCTTTAAATGGTGGTAATCAGAAAGGTAAATATTATGCAAGTGTAGGGAAATATTATGAGCAAGGTATGCCGATTAAGACTTTTTATGATCGACTTACTTTCGTGTTGAATGGAGACTATAATATTAAACCATGGTTAGTTTCTAGTTCAGGACTAAATTTTGCAAACACAAAGTGGAAGGATGCTAACAATGCTGAGGCAAACTATATGACGCGTGCCTTAGGAGCTCCGCCTACTATGAGAGGTTATAATGAGAATGGTGATAAATTATTAGGTAGAGATAATTGGGATGGGAATCCTGCAGTTAATATTGATAGATTTATCAGAAATAACCAAAATCAAAAATTTACTATGTCGCAGGCCTTGACAGTTAATTTTTTAGAAAATTTAAGTCTGAGAACAAGTGGTAATTGGTTTATAAATCAAACATTAATCGAATCTTTTGACAAAGACTATTTAAATTCTCCCGGCAACTGGGTTAGAACGAGAAACTCGCGTGCCTCTTATGACAAAACCTTAAATCAAACTTATAATGCAGTATTGAACTATAAACTTAATGTGGCTGATAAGCATAATATTGATGCGATGTTAGGTTGGGAGTTCTTTGATTCATATGCTCAAGGTCTATCTGCTGCAGGATCTGGAGCGCCTACGGATGATTTTATGGATCTTGGGTTGACACGTCCAGATGCCAATATGCGTAGCATTGATTCATATCACAACAGACAACGAATTAATTCTTTCTTTGGTCGTATAAATTATGATTACGCTGAACGTTATTTATTGACTTTGACAGCTCGTCGTGATGGTTATTCGACTTTATTGAATAATCGTTGGGGAACATTTCCTGGCGTATCCGTCGGATGGAATCTACATAATGAAGATTTCTTAGCGAATAGCATAGGGGAAAATAATGTGGTAAATACATTAAAGTTACGTGCAAGTATCGGAGCTAATGGAAATGTAGGTGATATTGGAAATTATACCTTACAAGGGGCATATGGTACATCGGGTTACGATGGTAATATTGGGTATACCATGACAAGCCTAAGTATTCCTAATTTAAAATGGGAAAGTCTGATTACTAAAGAGTTTGGTCTAGAATCACGATTATTCAATAAAATGAATGTTTCATTAGCTTATTATCACCGCACCACTTCGGATAAGATTGCGCAGCTTATACTTCCATCTTCTGCAGGATTCACATCTGTATCGACCAACAATGGTGATATGCAAAATCAGGGTGTCGAACTGGATCTAAACTATAATATTTTCAATAGAAATGATTGGTCGTTGAGTTTCAATATGAATGGTGCTTATAATGCTAATAAAATTCTTAAACTACCTGAAAATGGCGTTGAAAATAATAGACAAGGAGGTTTTCAAGTCTACGACCCACGCACTAAAGAATTAGTATGGGTTGGTGGTTGGCAAGAAGGTCAAGATCCGAATGTTGCGTATGCTTACCAAGCAATTGGGATAATCCGTACTCAGGCTGACTTAGATAATTATGCGTTACAACTAAAAGACTTAATAGGTAATAGGCCATTAGTACATCCTGATGTTTATGCTGCTATGACGGATACTGAAAAAGCAGGTCACTTTCCGATAGCAATAGGTGATGTCATGTGGAAGGATGTAAATGAGGATGGAATTATTAATTCTTATGACCGTGTCTATCAAGGACGCACTATTCCACGTTGGACAGGAGGTTTTGGTTTACATACAAGTTATAAAAACTTTAGCCTATCTACAAGATTTGACTACGGTTTGGGTTTCGTGGCTTATGATGGTCCTAAAGTATGGTTCTTGGGTATGATGCAAGGTACTTTCAATACAACTACTGATGTTTTTAATACCTACTCACCTGAAAATCCTAACGCAAAATATCCAACGTATTACTGGGCTGATCAGAATTTCAAAAATAATACCAGTCGTGAAAGTAGTATGTTCTATAACAAAGGTGATTACTTAGCATTTAGAGAATTGTCATTGTCTTATAAATTACCGAATGCGTTAGCGCAAAAGGCTAAGCTGGAGGGATTAAGTCTATACTTTACAGGTCAAAATTTACATTATTGGACGAAAAATACTCTTTTCTCTGCAGAGAGTGGTAGTGTTGGACAATCAGGAGGAGGATATCCATTACCTAGGACATATATTTTCGGTTTACAGTTAACATTTTAAGAGCATACTTATTATGAAAAGGATATTTTTAGCATTAGCAATATTAGGGACGTCTACATTTTTTACATCTTGTGAAAAGATGGACTTGGAATTGACCCCCGAAGATTATTTCGCTAGCGGAAGTTTTTGGAAAAATACGGATCAGGTCAATGGAGCTATGATTGGTCTGCATGTACAATTAAGAAACAATCAATCTACATTCTGGAATCTTGGTGAGATACGTGGAGGTACGCTTAGAAATGGCACCAGCTTTACTGGTACTGCATCTTTGAATTCAGGAAGTGTTATAATTCAAGATATACGTGAGAGCTCACCAGGTATATCTTCGTGGTCAGGTATGTATGGGCCCATATTCCAAATTAATAATTTTATATATCAAGTTAATAATGCCACTTTCATGACGGATGCACAAAAAGCGTATTATCTTGGTCAAGCTCATGGCATCCGTGCATTCTACTACTTTCATTTGTACCGTACTTTTGGACGTATTCCTTTGATTACGGAACCTAAGGTCGCAGTTAATACACCGACTTCTGCAGAAGAAGCCTATGCTCCGAGAACCAAAACTGAGAAAGAAGCATTGGATTTTATAAAATCTGAAATCGAAAAATCGGTTACTTATTTTGGGGAGGATTATACCATTAAAAATCAAAAAGGACAATGGTCCCTTCCTGCATCGCTGATGCTAATGACTGAAATTTACTTATGGTCTGCTAAAGTAAATATTGACGGGGCAGCACCAACAACTACAGCGCAAGATTTAGCGACAGCAAGAGCAGCTGTAGAAAAGGTAATTCCGCGTTTTTCTCTACAATCTTCATTTACTAATGTCTTTAATTCGGCAAGTGTGAGTGCTAATAAAGGAAACAATGAAATAATATTCGCTATTCGCTATCTGAACGGAGAGGCTAGTAATTCATTATTTTCCAATTTTATCTATGCTCAGACAGATGATGTAGCAGGCTATGTGGATGAACTAGGAAATCTGCATAGTGCTGATCCTTTACAGATTGCTTCAAGTGGAACGATCATTAGGTATGAATATAAATATGATCTATATCGTCAATATGACCGTGAGGATCAACGAGCGAATGCTACCTTCTTGAGTTTTTCTAAAGGTAATACTGATGCTGTTGTATTGCGTAAATATTTGGGAACATTTTTAAATAATGTCCGAGTCTACACGGATGACTACCCAATTTATCGCCTTGCAGATGCCTATCTATTACTAGCGGAAATTAAAAACAAATTAGGTCAGGATCCGAGCGCTGAAATAATGACAGTTCGTAATAGAGCGTACGGAGGGAATGCTCCGCTATATGTTAGTGGTTCATTTGAAGCGAATGAATTGACTATATTCAATGAGCGAACAAAAGAATTCGTTGCTGAAGGTAAGCGTTGGTATGATCTACGACGCATGCAAGATGCTTCTGGGCAACCTTTAGTCTATCGTACCGATATTCCTCTTGTAGGGGTCCTACAAAATGTAGATGGTCAGAAGCATAAAATTTTGTGGCCTATTGATGTAGGAACTATGGCTGCTGATCCAACCTTGACTGGAGATCAGAACCCAGGATATGCAGGCACCTAATAACTCAAATTCATTGGAAACATGTTAATTTCTGGCATGTTTCCTTTTATATATATTCTATACAACATATAATGGCTAATAAAAAAATTGAAGGCTTAATAGCAGCTCCCTTTACACCTTTTAATGAGAATGGTGACCTAAATCTTGATATAATTCCAGTTTATTATCAATTACTTAAGAGTAATAATGTACGTGGTGCGTTTATCTGTGGTTCTACGGGCGAAGGAGTATCGCTTACTTTTGACGAGAAAATTTTGGTTTTACAGGCATGGACGGCTCTCACGAGCAATGATAATGATTTCTCGTTGATGATGTTTTTAGGAGGTACAAATATAAAAGAGTGTAAAGAATTGGCTCGTATCTCGGAAGAATCAGGCGCTGATGCAATTTCTTTTACATCACCTTATTATTTTAAGCCTGGAAATGTACAGCAGCTAGGTAAATGTTGTGCTGAAATTGCTTCGGCCGCACCAAATACTGATTTCTACTATTATCATATACCTGTATTGACAGGTGGTAATTTTGCTATGATAGATTTGTTACATGAAATTAATGATAAGGTTCCTACTTTTAAAGGTATAAAATATACACATGAAGATTTTATGGACTTTTTGTCTTGTATAAATTTTGCGGATGGCAAGTATAATATGTTATGGGGTAGAGATGAAAATATGTTGTCTGCATTAGTTTTAGGATGTAAGGGTGCTGTCGGCTCAACGTATAATTATGCAGCTCCATTGTATCATGATTTGATAAGTGCGTTTGATGAAGGTCGATTAGCTGATGCTAATAAAATACAGCAAAAGTCTATTGATATGATTCG
>JAZQRD010000150.1:0-11115 GCA_045629405.1 Sphingobacterium sp.
AACAAATCAGAGTTAGAATTTGCCGATATCGCAGCTGGTCAATCTAATTACGGTGGTAATGGGTATACAGCTGCTGAGCAAGCAGATTTATTCTGGTCGATCGTTGAAGGTGATGACTACTTGAAATCTAGAAAAGGTAAATATGCTGAGCGTAATGGTGCAGTAGCTCCTTGGAGACACCAATTCGATTTCCGTTTATCTCAAGAAGTATTCAAAAACATCGGTGGTGCTAATAACTCATTAGAATTCTACTGGGATGTGTTCAACATTGGTAACTTATTTAACTCATCTTGGGGTATTTACAAAATCAACAATAATGTATTGTTGACACCTACAAACACTTCAAGTATCACTCCAGATGGCAACACTATTCCTAAATTCCGTTTAGGTTATGCTAATGGTGATGTGATTAGAGAGTTACAACGTCCTAATGAGACAATTTCATCAACTTACTACATGCAATTTGGTGTTAAATTCAAGTTCAACTAATAGAACTTTTTAATAAATAGAAAAGAGCTTCCAATATTTTGGAAGCTCTTTTTTTATAATGTTATTATTCTAATAATGAAGGAATTTTCAAACAAATAAAAATATACTATGATTAAAATAATTCAAGCAGAATTTAAGTTGATTTAAAATATGTGGGTATATAAAAAGCGCAAACATTCATATGTTTGCGCTTTTGAAAAATATATAGTACAATACTTCACTAGAAGTTTGGCTTCAATAAGTATTTGTCATAGAATCTGAAGATATGTTCTACAGCTTCTTCAGCCGTATCGACTACACGGTACAATTTCAAGTCTTCTGGAGAAATATACCCGTTTGTCAACATGGTTTTTTCAACCCAATCTAGTAATCCATTCCAATATTCTGAACCAACTAAAACAATCGGGAATCGAGCGATCTTGCCCGTCTGAATCAATGTTATTGCTTCGAATAGTTCATCCATAGTACCGAATCCTCCAGGCATTACGATATATCCCTGAGAATACTTCATAAACATAACCTTTCGCACAAAGAAATATTTAAATTCTAATAGTTTATCGCGATCGATATATTTGTTATGAAACTGTTCGAAAGGCAATTCAATGTTTAGTCCTACGGATTTCCCGCCAGCATTATAAGCACCTTTATTAGCGGCCTCCATAATACCTGGTCCACCACCTGATATAACCCCATAACCTTTTTCAGCCAACAATCGCGCTATTTCTACAGTCATTTGGTAGTAAGGGTTTTCGTCTGGCGTACGAGCCGAGCCGAAAATCGATACACACGGACCAATTTTTGCTAATTTTTCAAATCCATCTACAAATTCAGACATGACTTTAAAAATCTGCCAAGAGTCCTTTACTTTTATTTCTTGCCAAGTCTTATTAGCAAATGAGTTTCTAATTCTGCTTTCACCTGATGTCATATAAACTAATATTATTGTGATCTCAAAGTTACAATATAGCAAAAAAATAATATTTGCTTCTGATCTGCGCTAATAAATGACTTGGAATTGATGTTGAAAAAGGAGATATTTAACATTAACCAATTATAAATGAATGAAAAGAAGAGATTTTATAGGTAAGGTAGCTTTAGGAGCTGCTGCATTTACTATCGTACCACGGCATGTACTCGGTGGTACTGACTATATTGCGCCTAGTGATAAATTAAATATTGGATTTATCGGTACAGGTAAGCAATCAATAGGATTGATGCGTAGTATAGGCGCTATTCCACAAACAAATTTAGTCGCGGCCGTGGATGTTGATCGTATAAAATTAGCTTACTTTAAAGAGCAAGTTAAAAAGGTAGCAGCAATTAAGAGTGGTGCTTCACAACTACAGACTTTCATGGATTACCGCGAAATGCTAACACTAAAGGACGTTGACGCTGTCGTTATTGCTTCTCCAGATCATTGGCACGCTATGCACACCATTGATTGTGCTAAGGCTGGTAAAGATATCTATTGCGAAAAACCATTAGCATTAACTATTCATGAGGGTAGGGCTATGGTAGATGCGGTTCGAAAATATGATCGCGTGTTACAGACTGGGAGTATGCAGCGTTCACAGTATCATTTCAGGCAAGCAGTAGATTTAATACGTAACGGGTATCTGGGAGATATAAAGGACGTAAACGTATCTGTAGGAGAACCCGTGAAAGCTTGCGATTTGCCTAGCTTAGAGACACCTTCATATTTGGACTGGGATATGTGGGTAGGACCTTCGATGTATCGTGGTTACAATCCAACATTATCACCACCTATTGAAAATGATGAATGGGCCATGTGGCGATTGTATAAAGACTTTGGTGGTGGTTATATTACAGACTGGGGAGCTCATATGTTTGATATAGTGCAATGGGCTTTGGATAAGGATAGTTCAGGACCTGTATCATTTGTGCCACCAGAAAAGCCATTAGCAACAGAAGGGTTATATTACACGTATGCTGATAATGTACGTGTTAATCATACTTCATGGGGAACATTTAATGCCATTCAATTTGTAGGGTCTGAAGGTAATCTCGAGGTAGCTCGTGGCATGCTAAAACCCTCAAATCCTAAATTGAATGATTATAACTTTGGGAAGAATGAAAAGCGTGTTCAAGCTGTAGATAATCATTATCAAAATTGGTTGGACTGTATCAAATCAAGAGAGAAGCCTATTTGTGATGTTGAAATTGGTCACCGAACATCTTCTGTCTGCAATGCTGTCAATATCGCATATGAATTACAAAAGCCCTTGGAATGGAATCCGCAGACGGAAACCTTTAATGATGCATCCGCCAATCTTATGCGTGGAAGACCATACCGAGGTTCGTGGAATTATTTAGATTTCTAAATTTCAATATTATGGTCATGTAAATGCAACTGTTCATTTTAAAATCAGTTGCATTTTGCATAATTTATTACCTTTGTGGCATGAATTTTTCGTCCAAATTATTAGAAAATGCAGTGGAAGAATTTGGTAGTTTGCCAGGTATTGGCAAGAAAACTGCGCTTCGCTTAGTGTTGCATTTATTAAAACAGCAAGATGCAGATGTGTCTCGTTTTACGCAAGCTATTAATTCATTAAAAGAAAATATTCAATATTGTAAAGAGTGCTATAATATTTCCGATGAGCATACCTGTGAAATATGTCTTTCAGTAAAAAGAGATAAGACGACTATATGTGTCGTGGAGGATACGCGAGATGTCATGGCCATAGAGAATACGAATCAATATCAAGGCGTATATCACGTACTAGGCGGGTTAATTTCACCTATGGACGGAGTTGGACCATCTGATCTAAAAATTGAAGGTCTTGTGGAACGCTTACGTAAAGGCGAAGTTTCTGAAATTATACTTGCTCTCAGTGCCACGATGGAAGGAGATACGACGATTTTTTACTTATATCGCAAACTGCGTGAATTTGACATTAAAGTAAGTACGATAGCACGCGGTATCGCCTTCGGAGGAGAGCTGGAATATGTGGATGAGATTACGCTCGGAAGGTCAATCCTGACACGTGTACCTTACGAACGTAATGTCGGTTAGTTTGTATTCATCTTGCCGACAATCCAATAAAACCCTATTGAAGTAAGCAATAGCGTACCTCCGGTTACAATCCATAGTGCGCCATAACCATACTGGTCTGCAAGTGTAGTTCCTAGGTAAGCTGAAAATATATTTGCAGCTGCAAAGGCTAGGCTATTGAATCCCATGTATGCGCCTTGGTTATTTTTGCCCGCACGTTGTATAGCTATCGTAGCAGAAAATGGAAGCGTAAGCATTTCGCCCGTTGATAATAGGAACATAGCGAGGTACAACCACCAAATGCCAAAGTCTACATTCAACATTAGATAACTGAAGCCTGCAATTGCTGTTCCTATAAACATGATTTGTCTTGCTGAATATTTGTGCTCTATACTATGAACAAGTACCATCTCAAATAAAACGATCACGAATCCACTAAATCCTAATAATAGTCCGATTTGACTCGTATTAAGTGCATGAATATCTTTATAGTAAAGTGGTAATGTCCCTAGCAATTGGAAAAATGCCATAGCAAATAGGCAACAAAAGATATTAAAAACAATAAAAAGTCCATCTCCATAAGCATTTTTCTCGGGAGCTAAACTTTGTCTACTAATATTGGTAGCAGTATTCTGTACTTCAAAATCATTACCCTTTCTATTCCTAAAGAAATAAATAAATACAATTGCTGCTAGCGCTGCAGCCAAAGCATTTCCATAGAATATCCAGTTGTAAGAGATTGTTGCTAAGAATCCACCTAATGCCGGACCAATAGAAAAACCTAAGTTCACAGCCATTCTATTTAACGAGTAAGCACGAGTAATATTTTCAGGTTTCGCATATCGTGCTACAGATACTGAATTCGCTGGTCTAAATATATCGGCTACCAAGGTTAATATAAATATCATGGGAGCTAATGTTTCGAAAGTACGGAAGAATGGTACAATTAGAAACAAGGGTATAACAGCTACTAAACTCCAAAGTTGAATTTTGAAATTACCGAATTTGTCAGTTAGCCAGCCACCGAGCCATGATCCGCACACTGATCCTAGACCAAAACAACCAAGAACAAGTCCAATTTGTGTTTTGCTAAAACCTAATTCCGATGACATGTAGATTCCTAAGAAAGGAATAACCATTGATCCCGTTCGGTTTATTAACATCACCATGGCTAGTAGCCATGCGGCAGGTGACAATCCCTTATAGGAATCAATATAGAGTTTGAAAAATGTTTTCAAAATTGAATGACTTGAATTTATGGAAGCAAAGTTACACTAAAGCGCTATCTAGGCTGTCATCAATGATATAATTGTTGCTCAGTATAGCTTTTTTCTGTTTTGTCTTTGCGTTTAAAACAAAATCAACTCGCCCAAGATTTATACCACCAGTACCAACTTGATTGACCAACGTAGTTTTACGTTCCAGATTGGTTACAGATGTCGCTTTATCTAAAAATGTGTGTGTATGACCCCCAATAATTAGGTCAATATCTTTAGTTTGTGATGCTAATCGAAGATCTGATATTTTGTCATCTTTGTAACTATAGCCAAGATGAGATAAGCAGATAATCAGGTCGCATTTATGTTTGTTTTTTAAGATAGGTACTATTCGATTACTTACTGCGATTGGATCAAGATATTTCATGCCTTGATAATGGTTTGGATCTACTAAGCCTTCAATATCAATACCTAATCCAAATACACCGATACGAATTCCTTGTTTATGAAATACAACATATTCCTTGGTTTTACCTGCTAAATCTGTGTTTGAGAAATCATAGTTTGAAGTCACAAAAGGGAATTGGGTTTTATCAAAATGTTTTAATATTCCCTTGATTCCATTATCAAATTCATGATTACCAAAAGTTCCTGCGTCATAACCTAATTTGCTCATGATATCAAGCTCTACTTGACCATCAAACATATTAAAATAAGGCGTCCCTTGGAACATATCTCCAGCGTCAAAAAGCAATACATTTTTTTCTTCCCGACGAATACGTTGGATAAGTGTACTTCTTCGTGCAGCTCCCCCCAGGCCTTGGTTACGTGAGCCGTCCAAAGGGAACGGTTCTATGCGACTATGTACGTCATTGGTATGCAAAAAAGTAATTTTAACTTCTTTATTTGCGGCAAAAGCAAATTGACTCGTAGAACTCAAAGCAGTCACGGCACATAATGAAGCCATATTCTTAATGAAATTTCTTCTATTTAATGATTTTGATTCTGCCATCTAATGTCGTATTAATGTTTTTACCTTGTTTAGTTAGTTCCTCAACATACTTAATTAATGCTTTGCGCACTAGTATTGTAGTATCGCTACGTTTGATTGGCGATTGAATTCCTTCGATATAGTCACCGCCATTAGCCAGATAGTCGTACGTAATTAATTTATATGATTTGTTAAGATCTATTGGTTGTCCTTGTATTAAAAATTCTTCGACCTTACCATCTTTTATTACGATTGAGCACCCTGCGATTGGTTGTCCTCCAGTTTTAGCTACAAAATTGGCTAATGTCATAATATCTTTTCCAGACAATTCTAGTATTGTAATAGCATTTTCAAATGGCATCATCTCAAACATGGAACCGATTGTAATAGGACCTTGCTTGACTTCGGAACGAATTCCACCTTTTGTTGCTATGGAGATTTGTGCTTGTGGGTCTATACCTTGACCTATTGCTAAAATTGCATCAGCAAAAAAATTACCTGCTAAAAACTCGCCTTCTGAACGATTTTTGGATAAGAAATTTTCTGAATAGCCGATTTGGCGATTCATTTCTTTTTCCATCTGAATTTTGTAGGGTGTATAATAATTAACAATGGCGCTATCTGCTTCAATAGTATGATCTATTCTATATAAAGAATTTTCTGAAGCTGATGGGTGATAAGTTACTTTGCAGCCTACCATACTGAGTGAGGTAAGCGCTATTAACGATAGTGATTTAATACTTTGCATACTTTGCATTTGATGCTACAAAGCTAAGAAGAATCTAATGTATAAATCCTTATTGTGTACAATAAATTTTTATAAATAATGTTAATCAATCTATTTATTCATCATCATGGGATGTAATTTAACTAAATACCAATAAATCCAAGGTTTTAGATTGGTAACATTATATTTGTGCAAATGATCATTCGGAAAATATCCATTTTTAGTGAATAGGTCTATGTTACTAAAAAAGCTTCAGTTTTATAAAAACTGAAGCTTTACTGCTTATATAATATGAAAGTGTTTAAGCGCATTCCATATACCATCCGAATCCACATCATCGGTTATAAAATCTGCTATCTCTTTAACTTCCGGATTTGCATTACCCATCGCTACGCCGACTCCGACATGTCTGAGCATTGTTATATCATTCCCTCCGTCTCCGAAAGCCATTGTTTGTTCTAAAGGTATATTAAAGTGATTGCAGAATATGTCGATCCCAACTTGTTTGCTTTGACCTACTGGATTGACATCAGCAAATAATGAAGTCCATCGTGAAGATTCCGAATGAGGCATGACTTTTTTCATGAATTCTGCTTCCTCTTCAGGGCCTAGGAATATATTAGTCTGCAATACAGATGAAGTATCTACATGCTCGAAATCTACAGGTTTCGGGACAGGCAGGTTGAGTTGACCATACATCGCAGCGACCTCAGGTGTGACATCATGGATCGAGATTTCTTGCTCAGACATGAATGAAAAACTCAAGGGATGACTTTTTGCATATGTTAGCACACTTTCAATATCTCTTTGGTCTATAGCTTTCTTAAATAAAATTGTACCTTCTTTTGAGACACAATATCCACCATTAAAAGTGATATATCCATCAAAATTAAGATACTTGACGTGATCAATACTATTGATAGAACGTCCTGTTGACAGGATAGTTTTGATACCTTTTTCTTGTAATAAATGAATAGCTTCTTCTGTAGACGCAGCTACTTGATGAGTTTTGAAACTAAGTAATGTACCATCGATATCAAAAAATACCGCTTTTATAGTTGGAGCTTGCATATAGTGTTTTGTGTAGCTCAAAAGTAAAAAGATATATGCCAATTAACAACTACCACAGAGCTTTTGCTATCTTTGCAGCATTCAAATACGAAAATATTATGTCAGCTTTACAATCCTTCTTTCAACTTATACAGGAAAGTTTAAAAAAAGAGGAGTTTATCAAATTATCTCTGGGTCATTACAAGGGAGAAGATAAATCCTTAAAAAATATTTACATCAAACCTGTACTTATCAAAAGGGAACTAAAGCTTTCTTTTACATTCAGACATCAAACGAAAGACATTACCAAAAATTTTTCTACGGCTGAAACATTAGCCTACCTGCAAGAGAACTTGCAGTTCGTAGGATTCAGAGTTGCTACGCTGCAAACTAGTAGTGAACAAACTGTCTGTCAGGTTAATAAAAAGGGTAACTGGTCTTTAAAACAAGAATTTTCTGCTGTTGCGAAGCCAGTAGATATGTCGCACGACAAGCAAAAAGATCGTAAAGTAGGTGATACCACAAAACGTTATTTGCAGGATTTACGCCTAACCGACGTAGAAGGAAAGGTCTTCAAGAATGCGCAGGACAAGTGGAAGCAAATAAACCATTATATTGATTTATTAAGTACAGAATTAAACAATCTTCCAATTAAGGAGAAATTATCTGTCGTAGATATGGGAGCAGGGAAGGGGTATTTGACCTTCGCGCTGTATGATTATTTGAATACTGAATTAAAGCGTAACGCTTCTGTTGTAGGTGTTGAATATAGAGATGATTTAGTAGAGCTATGTAATTCATTTGCTCAAAACTCTAAGTTTGATGCTTTGCAATTTGTTCAGGGAACTATTGAAGATTATCAGCCTCAAGAAAATCTAGATATTCTTATCGCCTTACATGCTTGTGATACAGCGACCGATGATGCTATATATAAAGGTATCAAGTATGGAGCAGAATTAATTGTCGTGGCGCCATGTTGTCATAAACAAGTTCGACGTCAATTAGAACAAGTTAAAGCACAAAATGATTTAGATTTCTTAACGAAGCATGGTATATTCATGGAGCGCCACGCTGAGATGTTGACTGATGGTATACGCTCTTTAATTTTAGAATATTACGGCTATCAAACTAAAGTTATGCAATTTGTATCGGATGCACATACTGCAAAAAATGTAATGATTGTTGCGGTGAAAAAAACAGTATCCGAAACTAAACAAGCTGAAATCTTAGATAAATTAAAATCATTGAAGGTTTACTTCGGTTTAGAATATCAGTATTTAGAAAGACTGTGTGGTTTAGAGTAAAATCTCAGCACTATTTATAATACAATCCCTCTAGTTATAGCTTTAATTAGAGGGATTTTTCGTTGTAGTAACTATAAACGAGAAAATAGGAATAACGCATTTAAAGTATATAAAAAATAAAAAATGTCCTGATAAAAAAAGTTATGTTAAATAGTGTTTTGTTAAGCATATAATTATACTCTCCTTCTTACGATATTATTTACGTTTCTTTGCGACATACATATTTATCGGCATGAATTACTTTGAAGATTTGGCTCGACTACTAGAAGCTGAACAGGACTACGATAGAGCGCAACATGAAGACCTATTACAAGGTAGAGGCTTACAAGAGCGTAAAGCTCAGGGAGTGACTTGGTATCCCATTGCTATTACGCAGACGGAGATGGGAAGAGGAGATTATCTAAGTATTAGTATTCAAAAAACGAATGATCTCGAAGAGGGCCACAAATTCAGGTTCGGAATGCCTGTTGCTCTTTTCTCCAATCATGATCCTCAAGCGGATCGTCTGCAAGGTATCATTGCATATGTCAGTCGTGATAGCATGCGTATTTCCCTGCGCGTGGATGAATTGCCAGATTGGACACGCAGAGGCAAACTGGGTATAGATTTGTTATTCGATGAAAATTCCTATAAAGAAATGCATACGGCGTTGCATACGGCTATGGCGCTTGTAGCTAATGTTAAAGAGGGAACACTTGTACGGCAATTGATCGGTCAAGATCACGTAGAGCATCAACCATCACCTACGGTATATGTTCACCCGGATCTTAATGAAAGTCAGCAACAAGCCGTTTCGCAAATATTAGCTATGAATCCTGTTCAAGTGGTGCATGGTCCTCCAGGTACTGGCAAAACGACGACACTTATTCACGCTGTAAAGGCATTATGGAAACAGCAGAAGCAACAAATTCTACTGGTAGCACCATCCAATACTGCTGTAGATGTGCTTACCGAACGATTAGATGCAGCTGGTGTATCTGTCGTACGTATAGGTAATCCAGTCAAGGTATCTGCACACCTGCAAGCCTTGACATTAGATGCTAAACTTGATGCTCATCCAGCGAATAGGGAGGTCAAAACGTTAGAAAAACAAGCCCGTGCCTATACGGATATGGCACATAAATATAAACGCAATTTTGGAAAGGCTGAACGTGATCAGCGAAAAGCACTTTTTGATGAAGCCCGTAAATTGCGTAAAGAAATCGATAAGGTCCAAGATTACATGACAACCGATATTTTGAACAAAGCGGAAGTCATCACGGCCACGCTCGTAGGAGCGAATCAGTATATGATTAGGGACCGAATGTATGAGACTGTGATTATCGACGAAGCTGCTCAGGCATTAGAACCTGCTTGTTGGATCCCTATACTGAAAGCTAAGCAAGTGATATTAGCAGGTGATCATCAGCAGCTACCTCCTACAGTGAAATCTTCTGCTAAAAGTAATCAAGGGCTGTATATTACGCTTTTGGAAAAGTTGGTGAAGCTATATCCTGCATCGGTATCTTTGCTGAAGGTGCAATATCGTATGCATGCACAAATTATGCGATTCCCTTCCCAATATTTGTATCAAGATGCATTAATCGCCGCAGACGCGGTAGCAGATTGGCGATTGCTAGGTGATGAGCAACCCGTATTGTTTATTGATACAGCAGGAGCTGGATTTGATGAATTGATCGAAGATAGCGCCATAAGCAATTCGGAAGAAGCAACCTTCTTGACTAGGCATCTTGGAAGTATATTAGATGAATTGTCCGATAACTACGAAAAAGAAAATTTCCCAAGTATTGGTGTTGTAGCGCCCTATAGAAAGCAATCTTTGGTACTAAAGGATTTTATTGGAAAAGATGAAAGCATAGCTCCATATACTAATTCTATCCAAATTCATACAATTGATAGTTTTCAAGGTCAAGAAAAAGATATCATTTATATTAGTTTGACTAGAAGTAATGCGCAACAACAGATAGGCTTTTTAGCCGATGTTCGTAGGATGAATGTAGCGATGACACGTGCGAAGAAAAAGCTAATAGTTATTGGCGATAGCAGTACAATTGGACAACATCCATTTTACAAGGAGTTTCTAGATTATGTCAATGAGATGAATGCGTACAAAAGTATTTGGGAGTTGGAAGAGCAATAGCAAAACTCTCATAATATAGTTGATACAAGTCTTAATACTCTATCTTTCATACAACTCTAATGGTAAACCGTCGGGGTCTTGGAAAAAGGTGAAAGATTTACCGGTTAAAGGGTCTATACGTACTTCTTCTACGGCGATACCTTTAGCACTGAGTTCGGCGATAGCCTCGCTTATATTATCT
>JAZQRD010000151.1:0-18418 GCA_045629405.1 Sphingobacterium sp.
ATTCCACTTATCATCGTAGGGCTTATTGTACCCTCAATTGCAAAACTTGGTAATACCGCTGGTAAATTATTACTAGCCACTGTAGGCATTGCTTATGGTTCTACTTTATTCGCTGGATTTTCATCCTATTTTACTAGTATGGCAGTCTTTCCATCGCTAATTGACACTCATGCAGTGACTCAAATCGATGAAGGTAGCAAAGCCCTCACACCTTATTTTACACTCGAAATACCACCTTTGCTAGACGTTATGTCAGCACTGGTTTTAGCATTTTTGGTGGGTATAGGCTTAACGCGTATAACAAACTCAACATTGCTCAAAGTGGCTGAAGATTTTGAGCAAATAATAACATTCCTAATCGAGAAAGTAATCATCCCATTATTACCTGTGTTCATCTTTGGTATATTTTTAGATATGGCCTATTCTGGTAAAGTGGTGATGATTATGGACCTATTCATTAAGATTATTGGAGTAATCTTCGCGATGCATATAATCCTATTACTTATACAATTTATTATTGCAGGAGCGATCTCTAAAAAGAATCCTTTCAAATTGTTAGCGTCAATGATGCCCGCATATTTTACTGCTTTAGGTACGCAGTCATCTGCTGCTACAATTCCGGTAACTTTGGCTCAAGCCAAAAAAGCAGGCATCAGTGATGATATAGCTAATTTTGTGATTCCACTGTGTGCCACTATACATTTAGCAGGGAGTATGTTGAAAATAGTAGCATGTGTAGTAGCCTTAATGCTGATGAGAGATATGCCAATAGATTTTATGCAGATGGCTGGTTTTATGTGTATGCTTGGCGTGACTATGGTGGCTGCTCCAGGAGTACCTGGTGGTGCTATTATGGCCGCAATTGGTGTAATCTCTAGCATGCTAGGCTTTGACTTAGAAAATCAAGCATTAATGATATCTTTATATATTGCTATGGATAGCTTTGGTACCGCATGTAATGTAACAGGAGATGGTGCTATTGCTATAATTGTTGACGGATTATTTTCTAAAAAGAAAGCATAACTAAATTATATCTCATAAAAAAGGGAGAACTTAAATAGTTCTCCCTTTTCTTGTTATAATACTTCTTAAAATAATGAAGCTCATAAAAAACTGCAATTGTTGAGTAAATGACTCTAGAATATATTCAATAAAGAAGAACCATTAAAAAAATTTGCTCTCAATAATGAAGTATTAACTTGCCAATTAATTATAACATCAATTTTGAATAATTGGTTAGGAATGTATCTAATGCATTCAAACTAGGTTTATAAGCTGTACGATATGTAATATCCTTTTCAAAATCAACATCTGACAATTGAATGCTAGATTCATTAGCTTCTATTATTGTCGATTGCTCGACAGAATTATCAATTTTAAAATATTTTATTTCAGTATATTGCATTTGTGAATTACCAGTAAACCAAGTTATTAACAAATCGTTGTTAGTTATTGATGTTCTATTTACACCACGATTGTTTAACGTATTCCTAAAGGATTCTCCATAAGATTGTCCATCGACTATTTGAGCAACTGAACTGTTACCTCTATCATCCAAAACAAATAAATGAAATGAATACAAACGTTCGTCCAAGTTATCTATAATTGTCTCAAATCTATCCGTTTGGACTGTTTTGTTTATTTTCATCACCACCGAATCTACACCATCATTGAAGATAATTTTTATTTGATCTGCACGAGGATCCTTAATATCCCAACTTAAGCCAACTCTATTTTTACCTGAGTGCACTATTACATTATCTGCTCTGCCAATATAGATACGTTCACCGTCTTTAATGAACTTCTCATAAGCATGATCTTGCTTCTGACAATTAGCAAATAAAAATAATACACCAAATGTAAAAAGTAATCTAAAACTATATTTCCATTTCATACGTCCTAAAAGTTTTGATTTTCAAATAATCTAATTCCAGCTAAGAAAAATCTCGAATTTCCAGCTGTAGTAAAAGTTCTCTTTTGCTTTATCCTCAGATAACGATATTTTGGAACATTTCGATCAAAAGAAAACTCATGCCCTCTCTTTGCTATTTCTAGTAAATCAGCAGCTGATCCAGCAGGTTTTGTTATTGTACAAGTCATAATTAAATCCCAAGAAGACCATGCTCCATCTGCAGATGGGTTATTAGAACCATATAATTCGAATTCACTTAGATTAGCATTAGTCCATACCAATGAGGTATTATCATATATACCGCGCTGATAAGTAACTAGTCTAGTTACTTTAGTCTCTTTACCCAAATCAAACGTAATCGTATGCTCTGAATAAGATCCTGTGTTTGTAGTACCTACCCATCCACCTGCAGTAGAAGGGTTACCGTTATAATTCTGATTCCACATAAATGAATGTGGTTGAGGCCCAGAACCAATAGGAAATAGCGGAGGATCATTCGCTAAATACAATCCCGAGAATTGAGAATAATCCATTTCAGACTCCACATAAGGAGAAACTGTAAATGTTTTAAATTCTGAATAATTCTGGAATTTATCTCTAATGCGAAATCTAAATTGTAGGTCCATACCTGACTGATTGCGTATAGTCAATATTTGTGATTTCTCCTGCGTATAAAAATCATCAACAACATCCCAATCATTCGTTTCAGCATTAAATTTTTCTACAAATATTGCCAAACTTGATTGAGTTGGGTTATCCAAATTCAAATTAAATCCACCAAAATCAACTTCGAATTGCATATTATCAAAAGCATATAGATAGCCAGGTTTCTCAGGACTAACTGTTATTGCAGTAGGTGCTGATTTATTCAATCCCCGTGATACGGCATATACATCAACATGATAATTCTTAGCTGTACTAAATCCTTCTAAATCTAGGTAATTTGTATAAGCTGATCCTTTTGCTACTATAGTTTTACCATTATCTTCATAAGAAGCTTCAATATAAAGTAAACTTTCAGATTTTGGTAATTTGTAATATACGCGGGCTTTTCCTACGCCATTTTCAATCTTTGTTATTTCTACTTGATCTGGTGCCTGATCATCACTTAACGACTTAGCTATATCTTCACCGCAACTAGAGAATAATAAAAATTGTAGAAATAATATTATTATAAAATTTTTCATATCATATATAATTACCAAGCCGGACTTTGAATAATATTTGGACTCTTTATAATTTCATCAACTCGTATAGGCCAGAAATAATCTTTTAAACCAAACTGCTGCTGATGTAACACTATAGGTGTATAGTAAGCATTAGTCTCACTTTGTAATACATCAAAGCCTCTAATGTTTTGATTTAACTCAGAACTAGCTGTTTTCCAACGACGCAAATCCCAAAATCTAGACCCTTCAAATGCTAACTCGATTGTACGTTCCCTACGAATAATATCGCGTAAACCGTCTTGTCTTCTAAATTTATCTGGATCTTTGGAGAAATTAGACCAAGCTTCTTGAACAGTTCTTAAACCTGCACGCTCACGAATAAGATTCAAGTAATTCAATATTTCATCAGAAGGACCAGCAGATTCATTTACAGCTTCGGCATACATCAAATACAGATCTGCTAAACGAATCATTGGAAATGGA
This sequence comes from Sphingobacterium sp., assembly GCA_045629405.1. Lineage (GTDB taxonomy): Bacteria > Bacteroidota > Bacteroidia > Sphingobacteriales > Sphingobacteriaceae > Sphingobacterium. Next base: position 3,565 of record JAZQRD010000151.1, read on the forward strand.
TATGCATGTGGTGTCCATGATGTAGTCGTACTATTTGCACTTAAATAATTAACTACCTTTTTAGCATAATAACCAGTCTGTGAATAATAATAATTATGATTACGTAACTCTGTGCGATTCAGAGCATATCTCGCAGCATCTGTTCTTGCTAACTGCCCGAACCATAAATTGCCATCGAAAGCTAAATAAGCATAGAAACGAGGTTCTCTATTAAGATTTATTGGACTCGTCAAATGATCTGCAACAATGTACTGAGTATTAATTCCGGTAGCCTTCGCTGGAATTCCGTATATATTTGCGTAGTCATAAGTTAAATCCTCTTCAATTGGTACTCCATTTTGAGAATAAAATTTTTCAACCATATTTAAGGTTACTCCTAGATGACCACCAAAAGCATTATTATTATTAAATCGAGGAAGTGATCCTGTCTGGTAAGAATTTACCAAACTATTTGTCTCTCCCCATATTACTTCAGAGGTCCAGCGTCCTGTCATAGCCGTACGCAAAGATAATTCAGTAAGCGTTGATTCTGATGCACTCATGCTTTGATCCGGTTGGAAATAATTTAATTTATATCCCAATTCATGACAATAGTCAATAGCTTCTTTTAAAGCTATACTAGCTTTGGTCCATCGGGTAGCATCATATATTGGGTTTAATAATATTTCATTACGACTATTCTTGAAGTTAGGATAATCCATATTACCATTGAATAGTGGACTAGCATGATATAATAATATCTTAGCACGCATGGCCATAGCTATCGGCTTAGTGATACGTCCCATCTCTTCTACATCAATTAATACTCGGTCAGGTAGGTCTGCAATACATTCATCAAGTACATCAATAATATATTCGAAAACCTTGTCAGCAGGTTCACGTGTAACTGCTTGTACCTGCTCAGGCGTGATATCAATAGGGTGATTTACATCCATGATAGGTATTGCTCCATAACTTTGTAACAAATAGAAGTGATAAAAAGCTTTCAAAAACTTGACTTCTGCCTTCCATCTTAATTTTTCATCTTCCGTCATTTCAATAACTTTGTCTATATTTTCTAAAAATATATTACAGTCACGAATGCCTTCCCATAAATTTTTACCTGATCCTCGACCATTCCAATAATCATTTAGAACATCATTTTTGTTCTGTTGTCCACGAGCAATAAAAAATGGACGATAATTACCTGGTGCTGAACCATTCAGCCATAGTTCATCTGCCCCCATAACACCAACATTACCATTGTACCCATCCCCAAAATCAGGAAGTTTAGAATAACATGTTGCTAAATATCGTTGTGCTGATGCTCTGGTTCGAAATGCATATTCTAATGTTGCTATATTATCAGGAACTACATCTAAGTAGTTACATGAAGAACATAACACAAGTGCCAGCATTATATTTAAAATATTTTTCTTCATCACTATACTATTAAAAAGTTACTTGTATACCCATATTAAATACACGCTGAACAGGATAACCAAGTCCATTTCCTGCCATTTCTACATCCCAAGTTTTAAACCTGCTCCATGTAAGCAAATTTGTTCCTGAACCATATATACGCAGATTATTCAAGCCTATTCTTTTCACGAAGTTACTGTTCCAATTATATCCTATTTCGACATTTTTAAGTCGTAAAAAGGTTCCATCACGCATAAACCAAGTACTAGATTGCATATTGTTCGAATGATATGTACTTGATAATCTAGGCCATAGTGCCATGACATCTTTAGTCTGCTCATTCCAGTAAGAATCAGCATAGGCTTGTAATAATTGTTGATCATTCACGAAAGGTATTGTGTTTATTTCAGTATTAGTAGGAACTTTTGTATCTATCCAAAACGACTCTTGCCCAAGACCTTGGAAGAAACAAGAAATGTCAAAATTCTTATGCCCGAATGATAAACCAAATCCATAAACAATCTCTGGAGAAGTCGGATTGCCGATAGGTACCATATCTAACTCTGTAATCTCACCATCATTATTTACGTCTCTATATTTTATATCGCCGCCACGTACAACTGCATTATCAAATTTCTGAGTTGGTGAATTGTATACCTCTTCATCATCCACAAATAATCGTTCAGCAATATATCCCCAGTTTTGATTTATAGAATAACCAACACGTGACTTCCAAGGAGCAGTGGGATAATTTGGCTCCTCATAGACTTCAAATTTGCTAGTCGCGTATGTGAAATTAGCACGGGCTGTCAGCCATGTCGAGTTAGAAAAATTGTACTTATAATCAACAGACATATCAAATCCCTTACTAGATGCCTCACCCACATTAGCTTTGGACTCAGCAGCTAGTCCAATAAATGCAGGAATATGTGCTCTAGGCATCAATATATTTGTACGATATTCTCTGAAAAAATCTGCTTGTATATCTACTTTATCAAATAATTTCATATCGAAGCCTATGTTTGTTTTTCTAGCTATTTCCCAGGTAATATTTGGATTAGCATATCGATCAATAGCGATTCCAGCTATAGATTTCCCCAAATCCATCCCAAATAATGCACTGTTATTAGTAGAACGCATATTGATTTGTGATAGATAAAAGAATCTATCTGTCGCGGAACCAATCGCATCATTTCCTACTAAACCATAAGTTCCTCTCAATTTCAAAGACGGTATGACATTTTTTAAATTTTCCCAAAAAGATTCATTTGAAATTTGCCATGCGAGACCGCCTGAGGGGAAGAATCCAAATCTATTATTCTTGTCAAATCTCTCAGAACCATTATAACCGAAGTTAAACTCACCGAAATATCGATCATCATAAGAATAAGTCGCACGACCTGACAAGCCAAGATTGCGAGATGGTAAAGATAATTGTAATGAGCCTGCGTTGCCAGTTAGGTTTTGCTGCATCAGCAGCACTAATAACCCACTTACACCATGCTTCCCAAATGTGCGATTGTAATTCAAAGCTGATTCCATATAGAAACTCGAGCTAACAGTCTTATCTCCTTGACTAAAATCAATCTCCTCGCGACCCGATTCAGGATTAATGTTAACCAAAGTGTAATCTTTAGATTCCTTGTCATACTGACCAATAGTGTACAAAAAAGGATTGTAGCTTCGGGACACAGAGAAATAGGAATTACGTGTAGTATTCGCCATTACACGAAAATTTAATCCTTCAGTTAGATATGAAAAATTGTGCTTTAACTCGAATTGAGCCATCATCAAAGATTTTGAATAATCTTTATAACCTTTGACCATATCTGCATACGGATTTATCAAACCACTAACTTGATCAGATCCTCCAAACATAATATGCTGAATATGCTGATAACGATCTCCAGCTGGATAATATGCGGGAAACATAACTGGATTAGAACGCATAATTTTATTGAACATAGTAGTACCGCCGTCCAAAGGCCCTGTATATTCATCAAACGAGCCATACATACGTACCCCTGCTTGTGTAGTTTTAGTAATGTTAACGTTAACGTTGGATCTTAGTAAATAAGTTTTTAGATCTATATTAGAGTTAAAATTATTCCGATTATCTACATTTAGAATACCATTATCTTGATTGTACGTACCTGCAAAATAATATTGTGCGACTTGACCTCCACCTGATACAGATAGATTATAACGCTGGTTCATGGTCATATCTTTCAGCAACATATCCTTCCAATTATTCGATGGATATAGGATTGGATCAGTCCCTGCCGCTGTATTATCAATTTTTCTCTCCGAATACAATACTGCACCTAGCGGATCCCTATTCAGAATTGCTTCGTTATGCAGTCGCATATAAGCTACAGGATCAGCTAGTTCTACACTCCGTGTCGGTGAAGATATAGAATTTTCTATACGGAAGTAACCTTAGCCGGACCTTCTTTACCTTGCTTGGTAGTTACCAAAATGACACCATTAGCACCTCTAGCTCCATAGAGTGAAGTTGCTGCTGCATCCTTCATGATTGAAAAGCTGGCTATATCATCAACTTGGAGACGCGCTAATTCAGTAGATGTAAATTCTACGCCGTCAATCAATATTAATGGATCTTTTTTATATCCAAATGTGGTTACACCACGGATAAAAAAATCAGCATTATCTGCGCCTGGCTCTCCAGATCGCTGATATGCGATCATACCCGCGATGCGACCTGCAAACGCTGTCGTTAAATTACTAGATGGCACCTTCAATTCTTCTGGATTAATTGTAGTCATCGATCCTACAATCTCTTTTTTCTTTTGAGTACCAAAAGCAACAACAACAACATCTTCAATTTCAGAAGATGCCTCCTCCAATTGAACATTCAACGTTGACGATTGGACATTCTCTACTTCAATTGTTTTAAAACTCACCATAGAGAACAAGATACTTTCGCCTTTATTAATCTCTAAAGCATAACGACCGTTGAGATCAGTGGATGTAGCTTTAAGACTTTGGCCCTTTACACGAACGGACACTCCAATTAATGGATTTCCATTTAAGTCGGTAACGATACCGTTAATAGTCAGTTTTTCTTGATGAATCACTGCATAGCTTACATCTTTAGTTGTTTCAGCGCAAAGTCCCTGAAAAGATAATTGCATTAATGCTAAAGCCAACATGGGTTTAACCCATGACTTTGAACTTAATTGCTCTTTCTTCCAATTACCTATGCTCCAATCAACTAAATCTGATAAGTTAGATTTGTGGATCATAATTTAGTTAGTAAAAAATATTAGGTTATAAAATATAATTTTTGTTTACAAAAATAGAATTATGGACATCAATATGATAAACATAAAATCAGTAAATATGACGATTTGTTTTAAGTCATATTCACTGTGAAATCACACAGAAATTCCATTGTATTATCAATAATTAGGTTAGTTTTATTACTAGTTAAAGATAAATAATTATTCATAAGTAACAAAATTTTAGTACGAAGTTTACAGGAACAATTTGTATATATCCCTTCCATATTTGTCAATAACAACTTTTCTCGATAATATAAATAAAAAGGGAGAACTTAAATAGTTCTCCCTTTTTTACGGTTAATCAAAAGATTGTTATTTCAATAAATCTCTGTATACCTTAGCTTTTTTAGATTCTGTCTGAATATCTTTACGATTAGAATCATAAGTTAACACTTTATCAAAGTCAGCAATCGCATTGTTGAATGCATTTGTAGCAGATGTTTTATTATATACAGCTCCTGGTTCACCTCTCAAAATACCTAAATCGCGGTAAGCTACACCTCTATTTTGGTATAATTTAGCATCATTTTTATTGATTGAAATAGCTTGAGTATAATCAGCTACTGCAGATTCTAACAAACTAACTTTTTGCGCAGCTGTAAGTTTAGAATTCGCATCTACTGCAATTGTATTGTTAGCTTTTGCCTTATAATATAGTGCATTTGCATCCTTTGGATTAAGCACAATTACGTCTGCAAATGTTTGTGCTGCTTTAGCAAATAAACCTGATTGAAACTGAGAATATCCTAATAAGTGTAAAACATTTGCATCTTTAGCTTCCGCTGGTAAAGCTTTTTCTAAATGCGAAAGAGCCGATTTAAAATCACCATCTAAAAGAGCCTTTTGACCTAATCGAACATTGACATTCTTATGCTCTTCTTGTTGAGCTTGAGCTGTTAAAGCAAAGATACTTAATGCAAGAACAGATACTCCTATTTTAAGAGATCTTAGACTATTATTTACGATGTTCAAATTCATATTATTATGTTTAATTATTTTATTATCTATAGAAATTTTGTAAATCAAATGTATATAAAATTTGTTATGATAAGGTGAAATATGCACACAATGTTACATATTATTCCTACATACAAATATAGCTGATCACAATATAATAATGACACTAATATCTTAAGGCTGACGATTTAGCAGTATAAATATATTCATAGCATAAATAATACCAAAAATAATTGTTGGCACTCGCCTTGCATTATAAAGATGTAAACATAAAAACAATGTATTAATTCATAAAATCTGACATCTTGTCTGATTTTAAACTATATACCATATGAGTAATTTTGACACATTTGACTTCAATCAAGCTATTCCGATAATATCTGAAGATACTGAATTCTTCCCTTTATTGAGCCAGCAAGATGAAGACGAAATGCACAACGAAGATATACCTGAGATTTTGTCTATTTTACCACTTCGCAATACCGTACTCTTTCCTGGAGTGGTGATTCCGATTACTGTGGGCCGTGACAAATCTATTAAACTTGTAAAAGAAGCATATAAAGGAGACAAGACCATCGGTGTCGTATCACAAATAGATATGAATGTCGAAGATCCTACTTTTGAACAACTTAATAAAGTTGGTACAGTTGCAAATATCATTAAGGTATTGCAAATGCCTGATGGTAATACGACCGTTATTATTCAAGGGAAGCAACGCTTTCGTCTGAATGAATTAGTGCAGTCTGAACCGTATATTAAAGCTCAAGTGGAGCGCTTCTCAGAAGATAAGCCGAAGACCAGTGGTAAGGAATTTAAAGCATTAATCTCGTCGATCAAGGAGTTAGCTTTACAAATCATTCAACTGTCTCCAAATCTACCTTCAGAAGCTGGGATTGCCATAAAAAATATTGAAAGCCCTACGTTCTTGGTAAACTTTATATCTTCAAACTTATCATTAGAGTTGAAGGCTAAGCAAGACTTATTAGAACTTCAAGATTTCGTAAAAAGAGCGCAATCACTTTTAGAACATTTGACTACGGAGATACAAATGTTGGAACTGAAAAATCAGATCCAAAATAAAGTCCGTATTGATCTAGACAAACAACAACGCGATTATTATTTAAATCAACAGCTTAAAACTATCCAAGAAGAATTGGGTGGAAATACGCCTGATTTAGAAATCGAAAACCTTAAAAGCAGAGCGAAAACTAAGAAATGGCCAAAAGATGTTTCAAATCATTTTGATAAAGAAATTGAAAAACTTGCTCGTATAAATCCAGCTGCTGCAGATTACTCTGTACAGTTGAACTATCTTGAATTATTATTAGATTTGCCATGGGGTGAATTCACGAAAGATAAATTCGATTTGAATCGTGCTGTAAAGATTTTGGATAAAGATCATTACGGATTAGAAAAAGTTAAGCAACGTATCATTGAATATTTAGCAGTATTAAAGCTGAAAAATGATATGAAAGCACCTATCTTATGTTTAGTTGGTCCTCCGGGAGTAGGAAAAACATCGCTGGGCAAATCTATCGCTAAAGCTTTAGGCCGTAAATATACCCGCATGGCACTAGGTGGCGTACGCGACGAAGCTGAAATACGTGGACATCGCAAGACATATATTGGTGCTATGCCTGGACGTATCATTCAATCATTGAAGAAAGCTGGTACATCCAATCCGGTTTTCGTACTTGATGAGATTGACAAGATGGCTTCTGATTTTAAAGGTGATCCATCATCAGCTTTATTAGAAGTATTAGATCCTGAGCAAAACACAAATTTCTACGATCACTATGTAGAGATGGAGTATGACTTATCAAAAGTCATGTTCATAGCTACCGCAAACTCATTGAGCACTATTCAACCTGCTCTATTAGACAGAATGGAGATTATTGAAGTCAATGGCTATACCATCGAAGAAAAAATCGAAATTGCTAAGAAACACTTGTTGCCAAAGCAACGTGAAATGCATGGATTGGGTAGTAAAGAAGTAACCCTTACAAATAAAGTAATCGAAAAGATTATTGAAGAATATACGCGAGAATCTGGTGTTCGCGGACTAGAGAAAAAGATTGGTTCTGTAGTACGTGGTATCGCTACTAAAATAGTAATGGAAAAGCCACACACAGCTGCGGTAAATGCAACAGCAGTAGAAGAAATTCTTGGTGCACCGATTTTCGATAAAGATACGTATGAAAATAATAATGTAGCTGGTGTTGTCACTGGTTTAGCATGGACGTCTGTAGGTGGTGATATTTTGTTTATCGAATCTAGCTTAAGTCCTGGAAAAGGTAAATTAAGTTTGACTGGTAACTTGGGTGATGTAATGAAAGAGTCTGCAGCTATTGCCATGGCTTACTTGAGATCACACTCAGAAATATTTGACATCGACTACCGCGTATTTGACCATTGGGATGTTAATATTCACGTACCCGCAGGCGCTACACCTAAAGATGGACCGTCCGCTGGTATCACCATGTTGACTGCGTTGACCTCATTATTTACACAAAGAAAGGTTAAACAACACTTAGCGATGACTGGAGAAATTACGCTTCGTGGTAAAGTATTACCTGTAGGTGGAATAAAGGAAAAAATATTAGCTGCTAAACGTGCAAATATTAAAGAAATTATTCTTTGTAAATCTAATCAAAAGGATATTTTAGAGATAAAAGAAGACTACATAAAAGATATGACTTTCCACTATGTAAATGAAATGTCTGAGGTTATTGATATAGCTTTACTAAGTGAAAAAGTTAAAAATCCTAAAGATATAAACAGATTCATCACGAAATAAAAAAGAAAAGCAGCTTTATAGCTGCTTTTCTTTTTTTGAACTTTTAACAATAGAAATTGATCGACTAACTTCTATAGGGAAATCCGATTCTAGTACAGTAGCTCCACCTATAAACATAGATCTATATTTTTCAGCTCTATCTTCTTTAATAGGTAATTTATCATAAGTCGATGCTGTAGAAACCATACACATTACACCTTTACGCTTCATAAATTCAATAATCGCTAGATTTTCAGGTGTTAACTCTGCTCCTACATACACAATCATTCGATCATATGGAAGACCCGAATTCTTAAAGTCTTCCAAAGCTCCTAGACTGCGAATATGCATGGATAGATATTGCTTTGGATTTTTATCGAGATAAAACTTAGCTTGCCCTACATCGTGGACCGTAACCCATACCCAGGCATATGCATCATGCTTACGAATAATCTCTGCTGTTTTTTCAAGTGGCAAATCCTTCTTATCAAGGTTTAGAATAGTCTTTCCCTTTGCCCAAATGATCATTTCATCTAATGTTGGTATAGTATATTGAGTTACATTCCCTTTAGCATCCTTCAACTTTAATTTTTGTAATTCTTCCCACATATAGTCGATTACCTTCCCTTTACCTGTCGTTGTTCGGTCTAAGGTATTGTCATGTATCATCACCGCAACACTATCTTTACTTAATCTTGGGTCTACTTCAAAAATAGCTTTGGTATACTTCAAAACCTCCTCCATTGCAACGATAGAATTTTCTGGAAGTCCATGTTCAAAGGTCCCTCGATGCCCAGAAATAACTAAATTATTAGCATTATAATTGAAGTATGAATACATTTCATCAACAGAATTGAATTTAAAGTAATTTAAATCTTGAGCTATGGATATACTAGGACAGATAACAGACCACAATAGTATTAAGGTAAAGTTAATTTTGTTCATATTTAATTGGTTAAGCTACCATAAAAATAAGCGTTTAATGTTAAATTATTAAACGCTTCATTTTATTAATATTATAATAATGGTTATTTAACCACACCGAATTAAATATTAATTCATAATCATCATATGGTCGATATTTAAATCACAAAAAATTACTATGCGTTAACAAGCGTTAATGCGGTGTGTAGCATAGAGCCCATAGCCACATCAAACGCATCTTCATCAATTTTGAATTCTGGAGAATGTAATTCTGCACCTATACCTAGATCCGCATTAGCAATACCTACTAAATAAAATGTACTTGGATATACATGTGTATAGTAAGCAAAATCCTCTGCAGCCATCCACAAATGTGCTTCATGCACATTATCATCGCCTACATAATTTACTAATGCATCCCTAACGATTTTAGTAGTAGCTTCATCATTTATCAGCAAAGGATATCCATGCTTAGTAAGTAATTCTACAGTTGCTCCATATAGAGCAGGTAATTCTTGTATCTGCTTCTCTATGCCATAGACAGCACACTTGCGCCAATCTTCATCCATCGTACGAAATGTACCTTCAAGGTATACAGTATCTGGTATTACATTCGTAGCGCCATTAGCTATAAACTTTCCGAATGATAGTACTGAAGGTATTGTAGGATTTGCAGCACGAGATACAATCTGCTGTAAACTCATGACTAACTGTGAACCTAGCACAACAGGATCAATATTAAGATGAGGCTGCGCTCCGTGTCCTCCTTTGCCTCTAATAGTAGCAAAAAATTCATCACTTGACGCCATAAATTTCCCTGATCGTACAGCAACCTTTCCTACAGGATATTTAGGACTTACATGTAATCCTAGTACTGCTTTGATATGGTAGCTATCTAATTTACCTGACTCCAAGACTAATTTGGCTCCTCCAGGTATTTTTTCTTCAGCAGGCTGAAATATTCCTAAGATTGTCCCAGAAAAAGTATGTCTATGTTTTTGCAGTATTGCTAATACTGCTAATAGATTAGCCGTATGGAAATCATGACCACAGGCATGCATAACATTTGGATAGATAGAGTCATAAACACTTCCATTACATTCTTGTATCGGAAGTGCATCGATATCCGCACGTAATAACACACAAGCATCACTAGGAGAAAGACTACCTACAACTTTAGCCAAGACACCCGTAGTTGCGACTTCTTCATAAGATATTCCACAATATGATAATTTATCTTTTATATATGCGGAAGTTTCATATTCATGAAAAGACAATTCAGGATGCATATGAAGATAACGTCTACTATCAATAGTTTCTTGTTTGATCTCCTGTACAAGTTGCTTAAGTTGTGTGATTTCCATATAGCTTTATTTACACCTTTGCTTTATAAGTTAGCAAAAATTCCTTTACAAAAGCATCATCATTCAAATGAGTATATGCCGCATGAACTCTTGTCAACTCTTCTGCTTGGCCTTCTGATAATAACTCATTAGGATTTAAACACCAAATGCCTTTCATCAATCCTTGACGACAAAGAATTTCATGAATACCAGGTATACAACCATGGAAATCGTTAGCTACATCAAACAATGCTGCATTTACATCCGTCACTTGATTGTTAAGTATCTGTAATTCTTTCCAACTTTCCTTTGTAGGATTTTGCTTGAAAGCTTTTACAGTTTGAAGCAATTCTACTGCTTTAGTTGTCCAAACAGCCCAATGCCCCAAAAGTCCACCACGAAAGCCTAACTCCACTTGATCGCCTTTGACATCGAATTTATACACAGCTAATAAATCTGCTACAATATTATCATCATTTCCAGTGTATAACGCCACTTGATCTCTCCTATCCGAAAATGCTAAAGCACGTACTACATCTAACGTCTGGTATCTATTGAACGATGCACATTTGATAGCTTCAACATTTGGAATATTAACAAACTCAGACCAGAATTCATACGAAAATATACGTCCACCAACAGATGGCTGCAAATAAAAACCAAATACTGGAATAACTGCGGCAACAGCACGCGTGCGATCAAGAATTTCTGCTTCAGATAAATCTTGTAAGCCACCCATACTTAACAAACCCATGTCATACCCGTATGAAACAGCTAGCTCTGCTTCGTTGACAGCCTGATTTAAAGGTCCAGCTATACCAGCAATTTTGATAAATGGTCTATTTAAGGACGCTTTATCAACTTCCTCTGCTGCTATGCGCAACACCGTCTCATACAAGTTGTACTCCGGAAGACGAATCTCAAATTGTGTAGAGTGCACACCAACAGCAATACCGCCTGCACCACTTTGGATATAATAATTGGATAATAAACGTTGACCCTCTTCATCAAATTGTCTATTCTCGTCTAGACATAATGGGTGAGCAGGAAATACAGTTCCTTCAAATAATAAATCCCTTTTTGCTTTATCTAACGTTCTCATTAAAATTTACCTTTCCTTTCTTGAAAATGCGTGTCTTTACCAAATTCATCACCTCCATTTTTTATCCATTGAATTGTAATATCTATTATTTCCAAAATAGATACTAACGGATATCCAAATAAGCGATGACACTCCGCAGCATTATTTAATAGTGCAGACGATGCTGGCTCATTCACAAAAACAGGTTCTTTACCAAGACCTTGACCTAATTTCTCTGCCAACCATTTGATCGATAAAATCTCTGGACCAGTTACATTAAGCACTTTAGCAGGAGCTTCAGTATGTAATAGACTTCGTATAGCGACTTCATTCGCATCAGATTGCCAGATTACATTTACATTATTCGTTGTAAGATCTATTGCACGTCCATCATATACTTGCTTAGCGATCTCACGCACTACACCATATCGAAAATCAACTGCATAATTCAACCGATAAATCAACATTGGAGTTTGATTTTTCTTACTGAAATAAGTAAAAACACGCTCTCTACCTAATGTACTTTGCGCGTATTCTCCAATAGGCTCTGGAACAATTGATTCGTCAACACCTCCATCGGTAACGTTAACAAATGGTAATACATTTCCTGATGATAGTGCTACGATTCTAGCATTTTTGAATTTCTCTGCTACACGTCCAGGTAAGTATGAATTCATTGCCCACGTAAAATCTTCTTTACCTACAGCACCAAACTTAAAGCCAGCTAAATAAATTACATTCTTAACTTCAGGCAACTGTTGTAAAGCTTTATCATCTAACAAATCACAAGCGATAGTTTCAACTCCAATTTCCTCGAGATAAGCTCTTGACGCAGCATCCGAAAAACGTGAAACACCGTAAACTTTACGAGTTTGACCTAAAGCCTTTAATCCATCAATTAATAACTTAGCCATACTTGGCCCCATTTTACCCCCAATTCCTAAGAAGATAAAGTCACCATCAATCTTAGCTAAATCATTGATTAAAGCTGAAGATGGCTGTGTATATTTTGTTTCTAAGTCCTTTAAAATTTGATTTTCCATACTATTTTAAAAACATATCGTATATATTACTCACCATTAAAACTAATATTATAACTAGACCAGCATATCCTGCTAGTTTGTAAAATGCATTATTTGCGTGTTCACCCATTACTTTTTTACTGTTGGCAATAACTAAGATGGAGACACCAATGAAAGGAACCAAAAATATGGTTACACTTTGTGCTAGCACGATCAACTCTAATGGTAATTTTCCAAAAGAAACTGCTACAATACAGCCCAATATCATTACTACAGAGATAAGTATCTTTACTTTCTTCGAACTAAGACTACTTCCAAAACCCAATGCGTCACCTAATAAAGCTCCACCAACTGTAGCATTACCTACTAATGAGGAGAATGATGCACCAAATAAGCCTATAAAAAATAATGAACTTGCATAAGATCCAAATAGTGGCTCTAAAGCTTTCCCCATCTCTGCAGCACTAGATACATGTATCCCTTTAGGAAATAATACTGCAGCTGCACATATTAATACAGAAGCACTCATGAAACCTAATATACCAACTCCGGTAAAAGCTCCACGTTCAGATTGTGCGATATTAATACCTTCAGGATTGATTTTCTTACGCTCCTGAATCAAATAAGTTTGGTAAAATGCACCCACAAGTGAAAAACAAGAAGCTGTAAATGCAATCACTAATCCTAAACTACCTTCTGGAATACTTGGAACTAAACCATTAAAAAAATCACCAAATTGAATATCAGTCAGAAATAATGTTGCTACAAAACAGAATAACATAACTAAGACTAATCCAATCATCAATTTCTCCATAACTTTATAAAAAGAAGGGAAAAATAATAGAGCAATACCAATGAGCGTAAATGCGATTATCCATATATCCTTTGATGTTCCTGTAGCCTCACCGATTGCAATACCAACACCAATACTATTACCAGCTTGAAATGAGGTCGCAACTAAAAAAATTCCTATACCAATTGCTACACCTATACCCTTACTAAAGTTTTCTTTGATTAACGTAAGTAAAGATTTTTCATGGATAACACCAATTCGTGAACACATTGATGTATATATACCCATAAAAAACAGCGCTACAAACACGATCCACATTAAGGAATATGAATAATCAGCACCCATTTTTGAAGTAATAGTCATCTTACTAGGTCCAAAGACTAGGGCTGCCGTTATAATCCCCGGGCCCAAAATATTTAAAAGTTTCTTCATTAATTTTCTAATTACTTTTATTTATTAACGATTTTCAGCAACGTTAGCCGCATCTATAGGTTTATATTTATTACCAAAATTACTACGCACATAATTGGTAATATGTACAATTTCATCATCGGACAAAAAGTTAAATGACGGCATCGCTTGATCATAAACTTCACCTTTGACCGTAATCTTACCCGATAATCCATGAAGTAGTGTCTTCAAAAATTTGCTGACATCTCCAACTGTTTCAGTCTGTGATAACGGTGGAAAATTCCCTTTCAAACCTGATCCATCAGCTTTATGGCATGAGGCGCAGTATGCTTGATATAATGCTTTCCCATCCTTTTTAATTAGACTCTGCTCATTTTGCGATGTTAAATAATGATCAGGTTTAAAATCGATTCGCGCTATTTTCAAAATGCGATCATCTTGAGCCTTCGGAAATCCTTTTTGAGGATTCCAATCTCTATTACTCGTAGCGATATAGATATTTCCCTTATTATCTCCTGTCACCGCACGAATTCGGCCATACGTATCTTTCAAAAAAATATTCTCATCTTTGATATTCGTTTGTCCTTCGTTCAACGAAAGCACGCGCAATGTTTGCGATTTTAAAGTTGTAAGCAATAATGAATTTGTCCATTCTGGAATGGCAGTATGGCTATAATAGTACATTCCTGCAGGTGCAATAACTGGCGTCCAGGCTTTGATAGGCTCAGTTCGTGGACTCTTAGCTGCTATTTGCTTTTCGCTTTCTAGATCATGATAGCCCTCTATCTCCTTCCATCCATAGTTATGCAAAGGCCTTACCCAGTTGACTTCATCTTCTATA
>JAZQRD010000152.1:0-6562 GCA_045629405.1 Sphingobacterium sp.
TATGTTCAATTCGGATTATAAAGGTTTGGATGCACAAGTAAAGGATGAATTTACACGAAATGTAGCTCGAAGTAAATGGAATTATCTAGGTAATTCGCTATTTGAGGATGTAGTGGCAAGTTATGTTTTGTTTGAAAAGCATGATCAGAATACTAATGGTAATGCATCCTACCCGTTTTTGAAGGAGGAAAATACCCCTGATGTTTTGGGTCAATATTTTGAAAAATCTAACCAAGTACCGAATTTGGTGATTTTAGTGATCGAAGGACTTGGTAGTGCATATAGTAGTAGTGATGGGTATATGGGTAATTTTACTCCATTTATAGATTCGTTAGCTCAGCATTCGCTATATTGGAAAAATAATTTAAGTGCATCAGGTCGTACTTTTGGTGTATTGCCGACTATATTAGGTTCTTTACCATTTGGTGAGCAAGGATTTCTTTCGCAAGTAACGACACCTCCTCATTTCAATCTGTATAATGTATTAAAGAAGAATAGTTTTTCAACTGGGTTTTACTATGGAGGTAATGCCACATTTGATGGTATGCGTGACTATTTAATTCATGCCGGTGTTGATCGTTTGATCGATGAAGATGATTTCGATGGTAACTATCAGCGTTTGCCGAATATAAGAGGTGAAAGTTGGGGAATGGATGATCAATCTCTATTTCGCCGTTATCTAGCTGATACGAAGGTTCAAGATATTCCGCATGTAGATTTATTGCTGACCTTATCTATGCATAGTCCATTTGAAATTAACAATGTAGATCAATACGAATTGATGTTTGATAAATACTTACCTACATTGAACTTAGATGATAAAGCTAAAGCATTGGCTTTACAACACAAAAAACAGTTGGTAATGGTGTTGAATACGGATGATGCACTACGTGCATTTTTCGATGGATATAAAAAACGTCAAGACTTTGCCAATACGATATTTGTGATAACTGGAGATCATGCTATGCCCGAGATTCCACTTTCGACGAAGATTGATAGATATCATGTGCCATTAATGATATATTCTCCCTTATTAAAAGCGAAACAAGAGTTTCGTCAATTAGTTAGTCATATGGATTTAGCCCCTTCAATATTGGCCTATTACCGTATGAATTACCATATCAAAACGCCAAATCAAGTTACATGGTTAGGTAAAGGATTAGCTGTATCAGGGTCCGATGCCAAGTCTACATATGCCATGATGCCTACGAAGAATCAATTAACAGATTTTATACAAGGCAACTATCACTTATCAGATGGCCAGCTATTCAAAATCTCGCACAATCTGATTGAAGAACCCATTGTTGATGAGAATACCAAGAATAAGTTGAAGTCGTTATTTCAAGAATTTAAGGTGAAAAATAGGAAATTTTCAGAGACGAATACCATACTTCCGGATAGTATATATCAGGAATTCATGAGTAGAGATATGTCAAAACATTAAAATGTTTTGACATATCCTACACTGATATCAAACTGATTACCTTTTGTTTTCGGTTTATATTCTTGATTGAAGTATGTGGCTGATAAAGAAAAGAAGTTAGTTTTCTTAAAAGAGAAATTATAATCTGCTCCAATCTTATACGTTTTTAATTTATAGGCTTCGAGACCTAATAAATTTGCGCGATTGTCTTCTGGTGATATACCAGTACCTAACTGAAACCCAATATAATCCTGCGCACCTTTGGTGTAATATCTAATTGTACCAGTATAGGAATGCGAAATATTTTGCGCCGATGGGGTCAAGAATGTTTTAAGGTTGAACCAATAGTTGCTGTAGTACTTTCCGACTGAAGCAGTGTACATAAATAAGTTGTCCGAAAAATATAATTGTCTGAAGCCGACTTCTGCCTCAAAGCTCTTTGGCAAGTTGGCGTATAAAGAAGCTCCAGATCTATATTTAGGAAAAATACCAACATTATTAGAATACCCTGCACCTACATACATATAAAACATTTTCGATAATCTTGGATAAGCTTCGGCTTCGAATTGCAGTCCGTTATCAGCAAATTTATTAGCATAGTTTGTTCTGAATATTACTGATCCAATACTTGTACGGCGCTTATAACTAACACCGACTATATGCCAATTATTTTCAAATTGCGTATCAAAATGAGTGAAATTATATGTTACGCCAATAGCATTTTTTACAGCGGATTCATTAATCCTTGTCGCTAATGCACGCGCCTCCGTATGTTTTGGGTTGATTTTTAGCAACTCAACGATATCATCTTCAGCTTGTTCGTAGTTGTCTGCCGAATAATTTACCCTAGCTTTTAAATACATTAGATCTTCAGAAGTAGGATTAAACTGTAACCCTTTGTTCAACAATTGAATTGCTTTCGCACTGTTGTCATTCCAATATTCTAATGAAGCGTAGGCAAGGAAAAAATCTTCATTTTCAATGTTTCGTTGTTCTAATCCAAGGAATATATGACGAGCTGAATCTATTTCGTCCGTCCAAGTGTATAATCTGCCCAAAAAGACAGATAGGTCCACATAATTGGGAGATCTTCTAAGTGCTTCTTTCGTTAATTTTTTTGCTTGATCATAATCTTTTTGTTCGAATGCAAAGTCTCTAGCTTTGATAAATAAATCATCAGCAGATAAATCTTGCTCTTGCGCTAAGCTTAAATTTGCGAATAGTCCAGTGGCTAATAATGCAAATAGGTATTTGTACATAGGAAGTTGTTAATATTCTATGTAAATGTAAGGAAAATATTGAATCCGTTAATAACAGATTAACAGTTGGTAAGTAGTGTAGGTGTCACCTCTTACGGTGACAGCGTACAAATTGCGTTTATGTTTAAATATGTAACAGATTAGTCAATTTGAAACTCACCTTGGATCACACAATCTAGATCTTCGTCTATGCAAGTTCCGAATGTAGATATATGCTCTATAAATGATTTATACGTAGCGTTATGTGATAGTATATCTTTATTACCTACTATGAAAAGCTGTTTTCGAGCACGTGTGAGTGCGACATTTAGTTTTCGATCAATATGTTGTCCGTTATCTATACAAATATTTGATGCGAGAGCATCAAGCTGGTACAGCTTGTTTATACTAAATGAATAAATAATGATATCACGTTGTGAACCTTGATATCGTTCAACGGTATCTATGCTGATATGTTGTAATGCCGGAATAGCAAGTCTGTGAAGCTCTTTTCGAATTAGTGCGATTTGACTTCGGTATGGTGTAATGATACCAAGAGACTTTTCTGCGACAAAATCTATTTTATTTGTTTGATAGATCGTGTATATCTGATACACTAGCGCAGCTACAATTTTTGCTTCATTGGTGTTTGATTTATTGTTCTTGTCTAGTACATAACGTTTTGTACTGATAAATGATAGCCTTTCAGTAGCAACTAACTTTTGTAGTGCATGCGTATTGTCATAGCAGATATAGGGTAAATCTTCCTGTTGATGCGAGACTGGTACAGGATGCAACTGACCATTATAAAACGCTTCATTAGGAAATAATGCAACCGTAGGATGCATACGTCCCTGTTTCTGCAACATAGACCATGTCATCGCGTGGCGATGTTCTTTGTGAATATCAAACAACCTTTCGAATAAGGAATTACGTCTATTAGTGATACCAATAGCATTTAGTTCAGGATTGCTTATTTTGGAATCTTCTTCATTTTGTAATACTACCGCAGGCAGTTGTTTATGATCGCCAATCAAGATAAACTTAGCTAAGGCGTTTTTTCCATCTTTGGTCTTCGCAGATAAAAGTCCTAAAAGGCTTGGCTCTAATATTTGCGAAGCTTCATCAATAATTGCAACTTGAAATTGCTTCAGTTTAAATAGTTCTGTCTTATTAGATAATGAGGACACTGTACCTACAAAGATGCGGTGTCGTTCGATGACTTTCTTGACTGCATTTCTATTTTCACAATCGCTGATAAGCTGATTAAGCAGATGCTTTCGATATCGTGGTTCGCAAGATAGTTCTGTTCCGATGCGTATGAATTCCGGATTATTTTCTATCGTTTCGAGAGCTTCGCAAATCTCATCTACGGCACGATTTGTATATGACAGCAATAAAATATTGGTCTTATCATTACTATAAAATTCTTCTACGATCGATTTAAGCGCCATGGAAGTTTTACCAGTACCTGGAGGTCCAACTAATAGAAAGTAATCTTTTGCCGCTTTTGCTTTATAGACAATATCATCTATTTCTTCAGATGCATACTTTTTAGATAGTTCGACTCGAAGATCTTGTTGTGGCGTTCGTTGATGTAGCAGTAACTCCTTACGGTCTTTATTTGCCATTAAGAAGGCATATAAGCCACGGTACATGCTGGTGTACGAAGAGTCTAAGAAATCTTTTTCAATAGCATATAGACTATCTACGGGTAATACGGATTGATTTCGTTGCTTATATCTGATACGAACAGATACGCTTTCTGGCGTAATCTTAGCAATAGTACCTTTGAAAATCTGCTTATTAGTTACATTGTCCGTAGCAACATTGCGTTGATATAATATAACGATATCTCCCTCTCTGAAATTAGGTAGAAAATCGTCATCATACATAGGAATTTTAAACGTAATCGTAGGTGAATCAGATTCGGTATGATTCTCTATTATGTTGAGGTCAATAAGTATTTCTCCGGACTCGAGTTTCTCGTCGATCGAAGATAACCATAGTGATGATAGCCCCTTGTTGCTATCGTATTCGGTATCACCAGCTTTGGCTAAGTAATGCTCCTTCGTGACAAATGCATAAAAAGCGTAAAAGTATGCAAGTTCCAGGTCCGAAGACTTTTGAAAGAATGACTGAAAATGTTGGATTTGCGGTATTATAAACCTATCTAAGAAATTATTATTTACGCCAGCTGAAGTGATCATCTCAGAAGGCACTAGTCTTGAGATAAGTTCGCGCGCAGTTGTTTCATGTTTATCTGCTGCAATACTGCGTTCATTTGCTACGATAAGGTTTCGAATATTCAATATCTCCTTGATACTCGACATATGTGGATGCGATAGCCTAAGGTTTGATTCAGGTGTGAGGTATCGCGAATAAAGAATATACGTCTTTAGGTCTTTGAATTCTACACCCAATATCTTTTGAATCATAATTTGGTATAGAAACGCCTGACTTTGATGATTTAGACCGATCAGGTGATGATTCGTGTCTGGTATAGGAGCTTTTCCGGATTTTAATTCGATGACTATTTTCTTTTGGCTATCATTTCCGAGTTGCAAATAATCTAATCGTCCTTGAATACCTAATTGTTCGCAAAGGAAATTTGGTTCAATAATAGCCTGCTCTCTATCAATCTCATGTCTAGGAAATAAATCCTTTACAATGCGTTTTATATTGTCAAATTGTGTCTTAGTATCTTCAAAAAATTGTTGATCGATCTCTTCACAAGTAGCAAATTCGAAGGGTGATAGCTTGAAGGCTTTTTTGATACATTCCATATATTGGATGGGATGATTGGGATCTTCGTTCACGAATTCATCTAAAAATAGATTGGCGATATTTCCGAGTAGGATATACTTGGTATTTTGTGAAGGTTCGAATTTGGCGCGAAGATAATGTAGCGGATTGCGACCATAGTCTTTCATACATTCAGCTATCGCACTAATATCTAATAAATAATCGGGCTCAACGATTAAAAGCTCAGGATGATAAATGCCTGCATCATCGATATGGACTTGAATTAGATTCAACTGAGCGCCATTCCATAGAGAACGAACCGTTTGATTAAATTCTAAATTAACACCTAATTCATTGAATCGTATGCGTACCTGCTCATCAGCAGGGTGTTCTTCATCTATCGCATAGATATATTCATCATCTACTTCAATGACTTGTACACGTATACGTTCATGATAATCCATTGAGCGTTTAGTAACTGGACTGTCTACTATTTGTGGTAGATGCAGGGCTAATTCTAAAGGAATTTCCTCTCTTAATATGTGAGCGAATGTATCAGCGAGAATGCTCAGGTGTTGCAGATAGATAGTTTCATTAGGCAAAAATATTTCTTGCGAGACCTTTTCTGCTATGATACGAAAATTGTGAACACGAAAGGTTTTCTGCTTACCGAGTTTACTAGAAGCACAAACATGATTCAGACGAGCAAATAAATTTGAAAATGGCAATGCCTCTTGTGCAGTATACATCTTACAAAGACGCTCCAATAGAGAACGCATCTTTGCATATTTATATTTCAAGGCAATAGGGGATTGGTATATTTCGTATAGATCGTCGAAGAACGCTGTTCCGTTTGTGCTCATTTTAATATTCGTATATAAATAGTCTTCTAGATGATAGAAACGCTGTATGCATCATTGCTTTAGAAGCTAAAGATAATTAAGTTAAATCATAGATCGGTTGAATAAATGCTATAATGCGGATGAGAATATATTATCAGATTCATATAAACGCAAAAAAGCCTTCTCGATAGAGAAGGCTTTGTACCTAGGGCGGGAATCGAACCCGCACTCCTTTAACAGGAACAGGATTTTAAGTCCTGCGTGTCTACCAGTTCCACCACCTAGGCAACTCTGGAGCGAAAGACGAGATTCGA
>JAZQRD010000153.1:0-11476 GCA_045629405.1 Sphingobacterium sp.
ATCCTGTGCTTGTCTTTACACTAAGATTGGTCGGGTATAAGCCCCTACTTATCAATGCTTCTGATAGCTCTTTTTGATCTTGTTCACTACCAGCATTGGGGTTAATGATATTTACCTTAATACGTCCATTAGCATATGAACGTAAATCGTGAGCCATATCAAGTGAAGCTTGCTTTAATCGATTAAAACCTGATGGCAATTCTCCATCTAAAAATATAGTGATATAGATATCTTTATCTAGATTACGTACAATTTCTTTGCTTGTAGGATTGAGTGTGAATCGTTTATCTTCAGTGAAGTCAATCCTATCTAATAATTGAGTTAGAGATGAATGATTGAAAATACATATTAGTATAACTACTAAAGCATATACAGAGAACGTTTTTTTTCTAGGACGATGCTTTCGACCTAAATGTCCAACCGAAAGCACAATGAATAATAGTATAAAACTAATAAAGTATATGGCATCAGATGCGGTCAATACACCTCTACTAATAGATTCATAATGCACTTGAATACCAAAAAATTGAATAAAATCTTCCCAATATAGCAAGGCTTGAATCTGTGAGATAGCGCCAAAACCATAATATGCAATGAAGCAACTAAAAATTGACAATAGAAATGCGATGATTGGATTGCTGGTAAGTGATGAACAGAATAGGGATAACGCTACAAATGCAGCCGATAATAAACACAATCCCAAATATGATCCAATAGTGGAGCCTAGGTCAATATTACCGCTAGGATAAGCTAATAGATATATACTAATACCGTAGATAATAGATGGTATTATCGCTAAAAATACAACTGTGAATCCTCCTAAAAATTTACCTACGACAATCTGATTAAGTGTAATAGGCCTGCTCATGATCAAATCAAATGTACCATCCAATTTCTCGCCTGCGATACTTCGCATAGTGATAGCCGAAATTAGGAAAATCATCAAGTAGGGTGCTACGCTGAAAAAACCATCCAAATTAGCATATCCAGCTTCAAGAATTGATGTATCTGGAAACACCCAGAGTAGTAAACTTGTGATAAGTAGGAAGACACCTATGGTCAGGTATCCTATAAGGGAATTAAAGTATGATGCAATTTCTTTTTGGTAAATACTTAGCAAAATAATGTTCGTTATAGATTAAAATTATTTCGAAAGTATGAAATAATGGGATACAAAACAAGATCGCATAAATCATCGATTTATGCGTTCCTGAATTAGCTTATCATTATAATTTTTATTTTTTACCAGGTAAATATATTTGGAACCCGATACCTACGCCTAATCCTGTAGCTTTATCTCCAAGATTGACATTAGCTTTCGTATAGTTGTATCCTAATGATGCCTCTAATGCAACAGTTTGTGTGATGAAATGCGCATAGCCAATGTTTGCACCCAAAGCCAGTGATACATCTTTTCCAGCAGAGCTGCCAGCAATACCGATATCACCTTGCGTAAAGAATCTGCCTGTAGATGATGCTCCACCTGGAAGATAATAACGTAAAAATGGAGCTATACCATAACGCCATTCATTATCCATATCTTTCACGGCAGTCAGTCCGAGTGTTGCCTGAGCACCTACAGCCAATCCATTAGAAATAAAATATCCAGCTCTTGGATTTAACTGGATATTGAAGGCATCACCTTCAAAACTATATCCAATGTTCCCTACAGATCCACCTACCATCCAGTTTCCTGCTTTAATAGGTGTGAGTCCTACATCTGAACTTAATTGCGGTCTTGTACTTACTTGAGCTAGTGCTGAAAACCCTATGCTTGCTGAAAGTAACGTTGTCAGTAATAATCTTTTCATAGTGTCCTGTTATTAGTATATAGCTATAACAATACATTAGGACAAGAGTTTGATTATTTTGTTAGTTTCACAAATATTTCTTCCATTGAAAGATTAGGGAATCGGGTAGATTTTTCATCTAGGAGGAAATGATCTTTGATTACCCCTTTATTTAATATTATTATTTCTTTACAGATAGCTTCAACTTCTTGCATGATATGCGTCGACAGTAATACTGTTTTTTCAGAAGATAGATCTACGATAAGTTTACGTATCTCTATGATTTGATTAGGATCTAATCCTGTAGTAGGTTCATCTAATATTAAGATTTTAGGATCATGAATGATAGCCATCGCTAAGCCTACACGTTGCTTATATCCTTTAGATAATTGTTTAACTTTTTTGTGCTGTTCTTCTGCAAGACCAGTTAATTGGATGACTTCATCGATACGCTTATTAAGGTTTGGTACTTGATGAACATTACCTTCGTACGTCAATATTTCTTTGACGAACATATCTAAATATAAAGGATTGTTTTCTGGTAAATAACCAATTGTTTTTTTTATTTCATGAGGATTTTCTTTAATAGAAATTCCATTAATGAAACATTCACCTTTTTCAAATGGAAGGATGCCTGTTAAAATTTTCATGGTGGTAGATTTACCTGCACCATTGGGACCAAGAAATCCAATAATATGATTACTCCCAGTCTTAAAAGAAATATCTTGTATTGCTGTATGCTTAGGGTAGGTTTTAGTTACATTTTTTATTTCAATAGACATAGCTATTTAATTGTTTACAAACGGTGAAGTAATTTTACGTTTTTTAATATAAAAATCTAAAGCTTTTTGGGCTTCTACTGGTCTATCTGTACTGATGATATCTATACCTCTCTCTATATATTCTGCATATACTTGGTAACCTCGCGTATCAGCTTGTTTGTCTAAGTTACCCAGGGTACCTAATATTGATTTGATACCATGATTATGGAGTAAATCTATTAATTCTTGATCTGGTTCACGAGTACCAACAAATGCGACCAAACGATTATCCGGTATATCATTAGCAATTAATTTCGTCCATTCAGAAATGGATTTCACACTAACAGATATCATTAATTCGGGGTTGATACGATGCATCGCTTTCGCTTGCGCAGGATTATATGTGATAATAATACTGTAAGCTTCAGCCTTAGCCTTGTTAACTATATTTGAAACCAAATTGTACGGAACATTCTGTTTCACGTCTAGTGTGAAGATTACTTTATTTTTGCCCCACAAAAGAGCTTCTTCCAATGTTGGGATCTTGTAGCTAGTAACCTTACCATCATTGGTGACTAAGTCTAGTTCTTTTAATTCATGTAGGGTATGATCACTTACTTTTCCAGTACCGGTGGTAGTACGCGCTAGTGTTTCATCATGCATCAATACTAGCACAGAATCTTTACTCATTCGAATATCACATTCTATTATTAGTGGATTGTTTTTTGCATGAAACGCAAATGTTTCTATTGCATTTTCAGGAAGATGCTCTTGAGGTCCTCCACGATGCGCACTCACTAATGGATAACTTTTCTCGCTGTATGTGAAAAATTTGTATAAATCATCAATACTTTCGAGATTGAAATTATTTTTAACAAACTTAATATTACCAGTAGAGCCGTATGATTCTGTCGATGTTGACTCTGTATTGCCCCTGAAACAAGAACAAAATAGGAGAGCAGTAAAGAGAAGGTAAAATTGGTATATGGCTATTCTTTTCATATTAATTGGCATTATAGTTTTTTATTAAACTAATAATTTCTTCCATCGGTGTATGAATTTGTTCGAATTTAATAGCTGCTTTATCGTAATGTGGAGCTCGCTCCTCAAGTTTAGTTTCGATAAATGTTAATAATTCTTCTCCAGTCAAGCCTTTCAAAACAGGCCTCTTATTTACATCAGATTTACTCAATCTTGACCAAAGTGACTTAGGCGTATGGTATAAATAAAGCGAAATACCATGCGCATTGATCCATTCCATATTATCATAATAGCAAGGCGTACCTCCACCTGTAGAGATGACAGCTATTCTATTTTCTTGTTTTTTGAGGAAATCACGTTCTAATGCTCTAAATGAATCTTCACCATGTAATTGGAAATATTCTGGAATAGTCATCCCAATATGTGAAACTATTTCATGATCTAAGTCTACAAAGGGAATCCCTAGTGATTGAGCAATTTTCTTTCCCCAAGTAGTCTTGCCTGATCCCATAAAACCTACTAAAAATATAGTCTTCTCCATTACTTCTCTTCAAAATAATTTTTAATAAGTTCTTCTTTTGTAGGAAAACTATTTTGTGACCATTTGTTAATGACAATACCATCTCGCATTAATATCACACCTGGATTAGAACGCACCATACTTTTTAGAGGAACAAGATCTGCGAAGAATGTTTCTGTTATTAAATCAAGCTGATTATTTACAATTTCTACATCTGTAGCTGCACTTGCAGTCAATAAAACAGCTCGTAAATTGTAAGACAATGATATATCTTTTATGGTCTGATTGATACGATCCAAAGCTACCATATCATCGACGTTCATCTTATTGACGTCAAGACTCGTCACTACAAAATTATAATATGGATTTGTAATAATATTTTCAGTGTGATCTTCACCGTCTGCGTCTGTAATCATCAAATCTGGTATAGGCAGCTTGTAACCTGCTTTTATCAACTTGGAAGTCGGCTCGCCAACAATTTCCCAATTTGCATCTTCCCATATTTTTGATTCGATGTATTCTTTATCGTTGATAGTTTTAGATTCTCCTGTTGAGGTATTTTTTAAGGTATATATAATTTCATATTCATCCAAAGCTGCACCTTCTGGTACTTTCATCAAGCTTGGAATATGATTTCCAATTTTGTAAGGCAGGAAATCAATGAATGGTAAATATTTGACTGTATAAATCCCAATACCAAATGAACCTAAAATAGTAAGTAGCACAACTACATTATTGCCAAAGGAATTGTTTAATAAGGGATTGATCTTATTTCTTTTGATAAATATGACTAATATAAAGGCGAGGAGTATTAAATCTTTGATAAATGATTCCCAAGGGGTAAGTGGAATAGCATCACCAAAACATCCACAGGATGTGACTACTTCGAAGAATGCAGAATAAAATGTCAGAAATGTGAAAAATAAAATCAACAATAATAGTCCCCATGCAACTAAATTCGCAGCAATACCAAATAGGAGTAATACGCCCATGATAATTTCAAAAGCACATATTATGACTGCAATACTTGTACTGTAATCATTCAAGAAGTCCAACTGGAATACATGGAAATATTCTTGGAGTTTATATCCAAAGCCCATTGGGTCATTCGCTTTTATTAATCCTGAGAATATAAATAATAGACCTACAAAAAGTCTTGAAAACCAAAGTAATATATCAGTTTTTTTTTCTTTTTTATTTATTGGTGTATAGAAAGAAGTAGTGCTCATAAATTATTTTTTTTCGGCAAATCCCATTTTTATTAACGCAAATACGGCATAGTTCAACATATCTTGATAATTACCACGAAGACCTTCTGAAACTAATAGTTCTCCCTTGTTATCTTCAATTTGCTTCACACGATGAAGCTTCATTAAGATCAAATCCGTCATCGATGATACACGCATATCTCGCCAAGCCTCCCCATAATCATGGTTTTTTGCAAACATAAGGTCTCTGGTTTCGTTGACTTTTTCTGTGTAATAGTTTTCTACGAAATCTGCTGCTAGATTTTCTTCACCTTCAATACCAAGTTCTAACTGCATAAGCGCCATCACACAATAGTTGACGATAGCAACAAATTCGCCCGAAATGTCATCTCCAACTTTGGACACTTGCTTGATTTCTAACGTACGTATACGTTTTGCTTTAATATATAATTGATCGGTTATAGAACTTAGCCTCAATATACGCCAAGCCGTGCCATAGTCTTTGGTTTTTTTGATAAATAAATCTTTACAATATGTAATGACAGCGTTGTATTCTGCGGTAGTATCCATAAATATAATCTGAATAGAATTGATCTTTTACAAATATAAATAGAATTGATTGGTAAAGGTCATAAAACTGTATGAATTGATTTTTTATACGTAATCTAGTAGATTTTGATGTAAATTCGATTATTAAGTTGTAATTATTAGCGCTTAAAGTCGATCTGCTAAGTTGTCAAATATGTAGACATATTAGCATGTAATAAGCGAAATTTAGCTACAATGAAAATATTTTATAAATGGAAATTGATAGATGGAAATACATAAACCAGAGATAAGAGATGTAAACGTAATTCGTTACGTACAACCATTTCGCGAGGGTGGATCATTACCAGGATTGGTCGATGCTGATGATGGTTTTTCATATGTGATAAAATTTAGAGGAGCAGGGCAAGGTAAGAAGGCATTAGTAGCTGAATTTATTGGTGGCGAATTGGCACGGATATTAGGTTTACGTATGCCTGAATTAGTATTCGCAGAGTTAGACGATTCTTTTGCTCGATCAGAGCCAGATGAAGAAATTCAAGATTTATTGAAATTTTCAGTAGGTAAGAATCTGGGTGTACACTTTTTAAATGGGGCAATAACGTTTGATCCCAATGTCGATGTGATTGCAGAGGAAGAAGCTTCTAAAGTTGTATGGTTAGATGCTCTTTTGATGAATGTCGATCGTACAGCCCGTAATACGAATATGCTGATATGGAAAAAGGAACTTTGGCTAATTGATCATGGAGCTTCGTTGTATTTCCATCATTCTTGGGATAATTGGGAAGAACAAATGATTAAGCCATTTGTACAGATTAAAGACCATGTACTACTAAGTAGAGCAAGTCAAGTTCGTGAAGTAGATGCAAGGTATAGACACTTATTCACGCATGATGTATTGACAAATATTGTAGATTCAATACCTGATGAATGGTTGATTGAAGATGGACGTGATTTATCAGTAGCTGAAGTGCGTAATGTATATGTATCATTCTTGGAAGGTCGTTTAGCAAATGCTGAAATATTTATAAAGCAGATTGAAAATGAGCGATAAAGCAGTATATGAATATGCTATAGTGCGTGTAGTACCACGTGTCGAGCGCGAAGAATTTGTGAATGTAGGTGTTGCTTTATATTGTAGAAAACAGCGTTATGCTGATGTCAAAATTCATGTCGATGAGCAAAAGTTAAAATCATTGTGCCCTGATATCGATATGGAGATGATCAAACGTCACTTAGATTCATTTAGAAGAATATGTCTAGGTCAATCGGATGCAGGTCGCATTGCTACATTAGATCAAACAGAGAGATTTAGATGGTTGACTGCAAATAGAAGTACACTTATTCAATCATCTGCTACTCATCCAGGTCTATGTATTGATGCTGCAGAAACACATCAATATTTATTTGAAAAATTAGTTCTTTAATACATTTCGCTAGACTTTTTCTTATGAGTAATACTAAAATGGTTGATTTTTATGCGCATCTATTTAATAAGCAAATAGAGGTTCAAGATATGCCTTCGAATGACAGAATAGCAAAATGGGCTAAGAATGTATTGTATTTGTTGTTCCCTGAACGCAATTCGCAAGGCTATAAGAGTGTACAAGAGATAAAATTTGCCTTTCAGCAGGCCGAAGCCGAATTGTATGAGATTCTGCTTAAAACCAAAGCTTGTTCGGTATGTGATAATAAGCGAGTTTCAGAAGAATTTTTTAAAGCTCTTCCTGATATATATGAGGTATTGATGTCGGATGCCGAGGCTATTATGTCTGGAGATCCAGCAGCTAAGACAATACGTGAGGTAATTCGCACTTATCCTGGTTTCACCGCTATATGTTTTTATAGAGTAGCCCATCAACTATGGACATTGGACGTGCCATTGATTCCAAGGATATTGACGGAATATGCACATTCCAAAACTGGTATAGATATACATCCAGGTGCACGAATAGGTAAAAACATTTACATTGATCATGGTACAGGTTTGGTCATTGGTGAAACTTGTATTATAGGAGATCATGTTAAACTGTACCAAGGTGTCACATTAGGAGCACTCAGTGTGCAGAAAAATATGGCTGATACACAACGTCATCCAATTATTGAGGACCATGTGATTATATATGCCGGTGCTACAATTCTTGGAGGTCAGACTGTGATTGGACATCATTCGATTATCGGTGGTAATGTCTGGCTGACATCTAGTGTAGAGCCCTACACGACAGTCTATCACCAACCTAATTCAAAATTTATTGATTCAAAACCAATTCTCTAGACGATGGGAAATATTATAGATACTATTGGTAATACACCATTAGTGGAGATCACAAGATTTCATAACAATCCTAAAGTAAAGCTATACGCTAAATTAGAAGGAAATAATCCTGGTGGCTCGGTGAAAGATCGAGCAGCGCTAAATATGATACGTTCAGCAATTGAGCGTGGGGATATACAAAAAGGTGACAAGTTAATTGAAGCTACTAGCGGCAATACGGGTATTGCATTAGCTATGATAGCAAGTATGTTTGGTATGGAGTTGGAACTCGTCATGCCATCCAATTCTACTCGTGAGCGTACGCTTACAATGGAGGCTTTTGGCGCTAAGGTTACTTTATTAGAAAATATGGAGGTATGTCGCGATTATGCTGAAGAGAAAGCAGCAAAGGATGGCGTATATATTCTTAACCAATTTGCAAATCCTGACAATTATTTGGCCCACGTCAAAAGTACTGGTCCTGAGATCTGGAGAGATACAAATGGAGCTATCACACATTTTGTAAGTGCAATGGGAACAACGGGTACCATTATGGGTACTTCTATGTATTTGAAAGAGCAAAATTCAGCTATTCAGATTATTGGATGCCAACCTACAGAAGAATCATCTATTCCAGGTATCAGACGCTGGTCTCCAGCATATTTACCTAAAATATTTGATGCTTCCCGCGTAGATCGCGTAATTGATATTGCTCAAACAGACGCAGAATCAAAGACTAGAGCATTAGCTAAAGTAGAAGGTGTCTTTGCTGGTATGAGTTCAGGAGGAGCGTTTCATGCTGCTTTACAAGTAGCAAATGAAATTGATGAAGGCGTAATTGTATTTATAGTGTGTGATCGTGGAGATCGATATTTAAGTTCTACATTATTTGGTTCATAAAAAAAAAGAGAGGTTAATCATTAACCTCTCTTTTTTTATTTCTTTTTGAATCGCAATAAAGCTATGTCTCCCATGATCATGGTTAGCACGTTGTCATTCACACTAATTTTGTTGACTTTCGATAATGCTTTCAAGTATGTGTTTTCTCCTTCCAAACTTGGACACATCATTTTTGTTCCTGCAATAGCACCAATCGATATAGTAGAACCATTCAATTTGTAGCTTCCTGTATAACGATTGCAACCAGAATTACCTGAAGCATTTCCATCTTTACCAAATTTTATAGTAGGTTTTGTTGTAGGGAACAATTCCTTAAAATTCACGCCAGGTTCAGCCAAGAGGTCTAATTCCCATTCCGAAGCTGTTAGTGATGCTAAAGTGCTAGGCTCCATCTGTACTAATTTTACTTTTACCTGTTTTTCGTTATTGACTAATAAAAGCTCTTTTTTGTTGATTTTATAACCAGAGATAACCGTTAATACTTTTTTGAAACCATCTTCTACGCGCATATCTTCACATGCCATTAAGGTAGAGATACCAGGCTTTAGTGCGAACTTATTATTTGCATATTCTAAACTGCCTGATAATGTATTACAGCCAGTTTTAACTGCATAGATATTTTCATTGTTGTCAAAACTAACGTATGGTATAGTATTATTTACCAATCTTGGTATCGCATTACCATCAATTTCAACTATTCGCCACTGCGTCCCAAATAATGGCGCTGTTGATGGATCTGTAGCATTTGTAGGTTTTAATATACTACAACTAACAGTTACGATACTACATAATAAAAGTGATAAGAATTTTAATTTCATAGTTTTCTATTTATGAATATAACGTTTGGTATTTATATACTGCGACAGTATTTACGCTATAAAGGTACATATTTACTGTGTATTATGACACCATATGAATTTTACTAGGATTTTAATAGAAATATATTATTTACTTTTATCATTCGTTATAAAATATAAAAGGCTCGATGATATCGAACCTTTTATATAATGCGGAATATTTTTTAATTATATACCTAACTTATTTTTGATCTCTTTCTGTAATCCATTTTTATGAAGTAATATAGAGATAGTTTTATATTTCACATATTCCTTTGTAGCATACATATAGCCCTTGTAGTCATTTGACTCACCCCAAGAATTTTTAACGATGTAATATTCTTTACCGTTCTGATCTTTCACTAGGCCTACGATATGCATACCATGGTCGTCAGTAGTACTGTAGTCATCATATGCTGCCTGACGAATATCTTCCGTAATTTTAGCCTCTGGTTTTGGTCCATTAAATAGATTAGCTTGCTCTTCTTTAGTCATAGACTCGAATGCTTTCTCTGGAGCAAATGCAACGCCATTTTTCCAGCTAAAAAACTTCTCAGACACATCTGTAGCCCAAGCAACAGTATACCCGTTAACTAAAGCATTATCTATGATATCTGTCAAATCATTCATTTTTACATTATAAAAACTTTCGAATGACCAGTTGTCCGGAATCAATAGTACAAATGGTTTATAATATGCGTGTTCTTTAAAAGAACTAATACTTACATAGTCGTCTGTATTGATACCAATCAATTGATCCGCGAATGTACGTGGCGTATATGTCTTACCGTTGTATTGGAAACTTTGTGGTGGAACACCGAGGTAAGAATCCATAACACTACTAATAGCGTTTATCCAATTTGGCGTAAGTTTTTTGTTCTTTACAACAGTTTGTTGCATGCCTTCGATAAGGTTGCTCATTTCTGAAAAATTGTTGCGAGTCTGACCTTCACGTAATCCAGTATATACTTCACGAGGTACTGCCCCGTATTTTTTGTATATCGTTAATACATCATGTAATTGACCACCTTCACCTTGAGCTTGAGAACCATGTAGTTTGACATAGTTTTTTGCCTTTTCGATGTACGTGTAATATGCTGTATATATTTGTGAAATCTCTACAGGATTCTTACCCATGCGAATCATCTCAGACTCTAAGAATGAGTTGCCCGAGTATGACCAACACGTACCCGAAGAACCTTGATCCTTGATAGATGTATTACCTAGATTGATTAGTTCTGTAAATACAAAACCAGACTTACTATTATCACTAACATTATTCTTAAGCGCATTAATAAGATTATCTTGTGCAAATGATTGTGTTGAACCAGCTAACAAACAAGCTGCTAAAAACAGAGATTTTCTCCAATTCATGTTAATTTTTTTTTACTAATATATAAAATTTGCTCACATATATAATACGCCTATCTGTAAAATTTGCATAACAACTATGCATTGTTTTGCTTCAGTAATGGGATATCTAGGTAAAATATAGTACCATCATTTAGCTTAGTTTTAAAGCTAACTTTGCCGCCCATGCCTTCTAAAGTTTGTTTTACAAACGCTAATCCAAGACCTGTCCCTGAGCTCTTCGTTGTAAAATTTGGCTTGAAAATAGAAGGTAAGACATCTGCAGGAATACCAAAGCCGTTATCTTTAATTTGGATTTGAATCCAGTCA
>JAZQRD010000154.1:0-4840 GCA_045629405.1 Sphingobacterium sp.
ACTACTTTATTCGGATCCAAAGGAATAGTCTTACGACCTATTTTGTTCCAAGGCGCTACAATAGGAATAACATTACGGTGCGGATAATTCTCTGCTTGATAAATATCGTGAATACCGTAAAACTCTTCTGGAATAGCTGTATTTACTTCTAAAATCACTTGTTTCGCCAGATTAGCAAAAGTCAATGAGTTACCTACAGAAGTAGTTGGGACAATACTTCCATCTCTATCAATATACGCTACCTCCAATACAGCAATATCCACTGGAGGAAGATTTTTATTATGCAATAGTTCTGCTGCTTCACTCAGGTGCTGGTCAATAAATAGTACTTCACCTGCATTGATTTTATTACGTAAGGTACGATCAACTTGGAAAGGCATACGCTTGCTCAATGCACCTGCTTCAGCCAATTTACCATCGGTATCATGTCCCAAAGAAGCACCTGTCATTAATGTAATTTTTACATTCTCATTCTTTGCACGTTCTGCTAATGCAGGAAGTACAACTTTACTATCTCCCGCTTTGGTAAAGCCACTTGAACCTACCACCATACCATCCTGTATAAGTTGCGCTGCTTCTTCAGCA
Source organism: Sphingobacterium sp. (assembly GCA_045629405.1). Lineage (GTDB taxonomy): Bacteria > Bacteroidota > Bacteroidia > Sphingobacteriales > Sphingobacteriaceae > Sphingobacterium. The sequence continues at coordinate 586 of JAZQRD010000154.1, forward strand.
GTCATCACTTTATTATGCAAAGATTCTAAACGTATTCTATTTAAATTCATATTCAAAAGTATATTACTAATCGATATCTACCTTATAATCATATAACTTTACAATATTAATGATTAAAAAAGTGTCATTTTTATTCTTTTCAGTCAGTAAGTTATTTATTCAAACAGCAAAAACAGCAATCATCTAATTATCAATATTTTATGCTTAAAACACAGTAGAAAATAATTTTAATTCTCTTTCAAATCACTCATAAACATGTATTTAGACACCATAATCTTTAATTGTATAGCATTAAATTGTGGCTAAAACAGTATAATCAAAGTGATCAAACACTTACTTTTTGGTTATTTAACTTAAAAACTAGAAATTTGTTTCAAATTATAGTATATGGAAAAGGAATATGTAAATAAATATTACATGACCGAAGTTGATGCATTCGATGATAGTATATATTGTCATCACGCATTGATGGGAGATAGTTACATTAGTGAGCACGTACATAAGAAAGGACAATTTTTATACACAGAGGGCGGTGTAGTCTTTTTGAAAACGGCGACAAAATCCTACTTTCTTCCAGCAAGACATTATATTTGGATTCCTGCTGGTATAAAACACAGCATTCATCCAAGTTCTTCTAATGTTGTAATGCGTAACTTGTATTTTCCTAAATATGAAACAGATACAGATTTTTACGATAAAATAAATATTTACCCCGTAAATGATTTATTAATCGAATTAATCATGTTTACCAATCGTTGGAATGGTAACATTTTCCCTGTAGAAGAGCCTAAATATTCTATTGCCAAAGCATTCAAATTAATCTTACCGGAGCTCTCGCAATCGGAATTACCATTGGCATTGCCTTACCCGCAGAATCAGAAATTAAAAGACATTATTAAGTATTTAGAATCCAATATTTCGGAAAATGTGAGCTTCAAAGTACTTGCACAAAATTTTGATATAAGTGAGCGGACACTTGCTCGATTATTTCAAAAAGAATTAAACATGTCTTTTATTCAATATTACACAATTTTGCGTATGTTAACGGCGCTTAAGCTTTTATTAGACGAAAAGTTAAGTGTAAACGAAGTTGCTTTGAAAGTAGGATATAGCAGTCTTCCAACATTTAGTAATACATTCAACAAAGTTATTGGTGTACGTCCAAGTGATTACGTAAAGCATCAAAATACTTTATTATAAATACTTCAACTAAACTTAAATTTATGAACTTAAAAACGATCGTATGGTCAGCATTAGCGACTGTATCAATTTTATCTTGCTCGACTCAAAAAGGTGCTGTAGATTCGGATGAGCCAAAAGCTATTCAACTCTTTAATGGCAAAGACATTAAAAATTGGACTCCGAAAATTAGAAATTATGAAACTGGCGTTAATTTCGGAAACACATTTCGTGTAGAAGATGGCATGATGAAAGTAAGATATGATCAATACGATGATTTTAACTTTAGATATGGTCATATTGCATATAATACGCCATACTCCTATTATGTATTACGCGTAGAATATCGTTTTGTAGGTGAGCAACCAAAAGGTGGAGAAGGATGGGCTTGGAGAAACAGTGGTGCCATGCTACATGGCCAAGATCCAAAGACAATGTGGAAAGATCAGAATTTCCCAATTTCGATCGAAGCGCAATTCTTAGGCGGTGATAACGATCCAAATTCTGTACGCACTACATCGAATCTTTGTACTCCAGGTACGCACGTCGTGATGAATGATAAATTGTTCACACCACACTGTATTAATGCCAAATCAAAAACTTATCATGGTGATCAATGGGTTACTGCGGACTTTGTCGTATTAGGAGATTCTGTAATCCGTCACGTGCTCGAAGGTGAGACGGTTATTGAATATTCGAAACCGACAATTGGCGGAGATATGGTAGAAGGACACAATCCGGCAGTGAAACAAGATGGTAAAGCTATAACAGGTGGTTATATCTATCTACAATCAGAAAGTCATCCGATTGATTTCAGAAAAGTAGAATTATACGATTTAGAAAAGTATAAAAAACAACCACAAAAGTTGGATGGAATAATCCAAAAGATATTACATACAAAAGGTTCGAATTAATCGAACCTTTTGTTTTTTCTACTAAATCAAAATATAATGCAAAATAGAAAAGGACACATCGCTGTGTCCTAATATATCTTAGTATCCAAGGATTAACCTAATTTATTAACCAATTTAGTTAATTTAGACTTGTTGTTAGATGCTTTTTTCTTGTGGATAACGTTTTTCTTAGCCAAACGGTCAAGCATAGAAACAACACGTGGTAATAACGCTTGTGCTTCAGCAGCATCAGTTGTAGTACGTAATTTTTTGATTGCGTTACGCGTAGTTTTTGCTTGGTAACGGTTTCTTAAACGCTTCGCAGCGTTAGCTCTAATTCTTTTAATCGCTGATTTATGATTTGCCATTTCTATTAGCTATATATTTTATAATACTTTTTATACTAAATTCGGACTGCAAAAATAACGAGTATTATTTAATATTCAAAATCTATTTTCAAGTTTCTATCCGAATCCTTTATTAACCCTGCAAAGATAAGTAAAATAAAGTAGTATTTCATTCAAGATAACCATTAAAGGTAAAAAATAAGTATTTTTGTCGGATGCAAAAGTTGTCTATGGATCAGCTCAATCGAGTTGATATCGAATCTTTCAAAGAATTAGAGAAAACACCTATTACTATTGTACTAGATAATGTACGCAGTATGCACAATGTCGGTTCTGCCTTTCGCACTGCTGATGGTTTTGCGATCGAACAAATCTTATTATGCGGTATTACAGCAACGCCACCTCATCGCGAAATTGAAAAAACTGCCCTGGGTGCTACACAATCAGTAGACTGGACACATTATAAAGAAACAACAGAAGCCTTGCAGCATTTAAAAGAACAAGATTATAAAATCTTCGCCATCGAACAAGCCGAGAATTCTACTTCTTTAGAGCAATTTGAAATACCGACGAACGATAAATATGCTTTTGTATTTGGCAATGAAGTACACGGTGTTGATGAGGAAGTAATGCAAATCGTCGATGGCTGTATTGAGATTCCACAATTTGGTACAAAACATTCTTTTAATGTCTCTGTTACAATTGGAATAGTTCTTTGGGATATCCTGAAGAAAATAAAGTTTTAATAAAAAAAAGACCGAATAGAGTAAGCATTATTTCCAGAAGTCGTTACAAAATGGTAGATTTGCTCTGCTAAAAATTAGAACAATGAGTGTATTAGTAAATAAAGATTCAAAAGTTATCGTTCAAGGTTTCACTGGAACAGAAGGTACTTATCACGCGTCTCAAATGATTGAGTATGGAACGCAAGTCGTAGGTGGTGTTACACCTGGTAAAGGTGGTCAAACTCACTTAGACCGTCCAGTATTCAATACAGTTCAAGATGCTGTTGATGCAACAGGTGCTAATGTTTCTATTATTTTTGTTCCACCAGCATTTGCTGCAGATGCTATCATGGAAGCTGCTGCTGCTGGTATCGCATTAATCGTTTGTATTACAGAGGGTATCCCTACTAAAGATATGATTCAGGTAAAATCTTACTTGAGTGACAAAGATTCTCGTTTAATCGGCCCTAACTGTCCAGGTATTATCACTGCTGAAGAAGCTAAGATTGGTATCATGCCAGGATTTATCTTCAAAACAGGTAAAGTAGGTGTTGTTTCTAAATCAGGTACATTAACTTACGAAGCTGTTGATCAGACAGTAAAAGCAGGTTTAGGTATATCTACAGCTATCGGTATCGGTGGTGACCCAATTATCGGAACTACAACGAAAGAAGCTGTTGAATTGTTAATGAACGATCCAGAAACTCAAGGTATCATCATGATTGGTGAGATCGGTGGTGGCATGGAAGCTGAAGCTGCTCATTGGATTAAAGAAAACGGTACTAAACCAGTTGTTGGATTCATCGCTGGTCAAACTGCGCCTCCTGGACGTCGTATGGGACACGCTGGTGCTATCGTAGGTGGTGCTGATGATACTGCTGCCGCAAAAATGGCTATCATGCGTGAGTGTGGTATTCGCGTAGTAGAATCTCCTGCTGAGATCGGTAAAGCTATTGCTGAAGAATTAGCTAAATAATATATAAATATATTTGTAATAGAAAAGGAGACTTCAAAAGAGTCTCCTTTTCTATTATATTCAGGTATTGCCATTTAATAAAATTCATTGGCAGAGAAAACCCATATCGATAAACATCTATAAATAAGTGTGATC
>JAZQRD010000155.1:0-25028 GCA_045629405.1 Sphingobacterium sp.
AAGTTTTTTTTCTTTTAGCAGAAGTTGATAAATCAACTTAAACCTTATTTCTTTCCCTCTATCTCAGCGCCGTTTCCAGCAGTACTCCCTTGCGGAGTGATGCAAAGATAGAACTTTTAATCCCATAATTGCAAATGGAAATTTTAAAATAATCATAAGTGATTGTATATTATTTAAATAAGTATTGAAAGGATAATATTTAACCCGTTTAAAGAAAATATAAATACTGTTTCTCTATGACATAATTAATATAACTATATCCAATATGGTATACAACACATACTTTTGTCCTGGCTTTAACTACCCCCTATTTATTATATTACAATGTTTCAAAAAATTAAGTTTAGTAGTTCCAACCTAAAAAACGAGCTTCTAGCAGGACTAACAGTAGCGATGACAATGATTCCGGAGTCACTATCATTTGCAATACTTGCAGGCCTTACTCCACTTACCGGTTTATATGCCGCATTCATCATGGGAATAGTCACTGCTATACTGGGAGGCCGCCCCGGAATGGTTTCAGGAGGTGCTGGCGCAACAATAATTACTTTAATTGCATTAATAGCGACACACGGTACGGAATATTTGTTCGCAACCGTATTACTTGCAGGTGTGATTCAAATTCTAGTTGGTGTATTTAAATTAGGAAAATTCATTTCCATGATACCTCAACCCGTTATGTATGGTTTTCTGAATGGATTAGCTGTGATTATCTTCATGTCCCAACTTGAGCAATTCAGACTTGAAGATAGTGAATATGGCAACTGGATAACCGGAAACTCGCTATATATAATGACTGCTTTAGTATTTATTACAATTATTATTGTACTGACACTTCCAAAGTTCACAAAATCCATTCCCTCCTCTTTAGTCGCTATATTGACGGTTTCCGCTATTGTCTATTTTTTTGAAATCGACACGAAGAAAGTTATGGACATAGCAACAGTCAGTGGTAAAATTCCTTATTTTCATATACCACAAGTACCGTTGAATTTTGAGACATTAAAAATCATATTCCCTTATGCTGCGATAATGGCTTCCGTCGGTCTAATAGAGACATTGTTAACTCTACAAATGGTAGACGAAATAACTGACACAAAAGGAAAGCCAAACAAGGAATCCATTGCTCAAGGTATTGCGAATATTACCAATGGTTTTTTTGGCGGCATGGGTGGGTGTGCCATGGTTGCACAGACATTAGTCAACTTAAATGCAGGTGGAAAGACACGTCTAGCAGCAATAATTGGCGCTATTACAATTTTAATAGTCATATTAGTTGGGGCACCTGTGATTGAACAGATTCCTATGGCTGCACTCGTTGGCGTTATGATGATAGTCGCTATCAGTACATTTCAATGGTCATCATTTCGAATAATCAAAAAAATGCCTAAATCAGATATTTTTGTTGGCATAGCCGTTGCTGCAATTACTATTCTACTACACAATCTTGCTTTAGCAGTACTAATTGGAGTAATTATATCAGCATTAGTATTTGCCTGGGACAGTGCAAAAAGAATAAGGGCGCGAAAATACGTTAATGAAGATGGTATTAAGGTATATGAAATTTTTGGACCATTATTCTTTGGCAGCACCACAACATTTAACTCAAAATTTGATCCCAAAGAAGATCCGACATTAATAATTATTGATTTTAAAGATTCTAGAATCGTGGACATGTCAGCGATTGATACGCTCCATAAGCTTCATGCAAGGTATAATGCTCAAGGTAAATCAATAATCGTAGAAAATTTAAGTGACGACTCAAAAAGACTACTATTGAATGCTAAATCAAACTTAATCTAAATCACTTAAAATTAAGTTAGTATAACATATCTTTTAATTATTTTTTAATTTCAAATTAGAATTAAACGAATAATAGCAAACCGTTTTAATTTATTTTTATATCTAATTATTTAATAATGTAAAAAATAAAGTATATTTTTACACTAAAAAAAGAGATGAATTACACATTATTACATGATGTGATTGATTTAATAGAGAAATTTGAGCAAGAGCAAACATCACAGTCTTCTCAGACTTTACACGACTTTATCAATTGGACATCTATAAATAAATCTATTTCAACTTCCCCTGAAAATAATGATTGGGAAGGAAAAGATAAAGGGAGAAGCGCAGAAAGTGTAATTAGCACACTATTGGTACATATGAATCGATATGCAAAAAGCTATTCAAAGTCTGCAATTGCTAATTCCCCATTTTCTACACAAGATGAATTTATTTATCTAATCAATCTAAGGGCTTTTGGATCCATGTCAAAAATGTCATTAATCAAATTGAATAAACAGGAGAAACCTGCAGGAATGCAAACTATTAATAGATTAATAAGTATGGGGTGGGTTCATCAGATTGATTCTCCTACAGATAAAAGAAGTAAGATTCTATCTATAACCTCAGCCGGAGAATATACTTTAGATAATCAGATGGGAAAAATTCGAAAAGCTACGCAAATAGTCACAGGTACGTTGACTAACGATGAAAAAAATGATCTGATAAGAATATTAAATAAACTAGACAATTTTCATAAAGAGATATACGATAAAAATATATCTTCTGACGAACTACTTTTAAAAGCGTTTGATATATACAGCGAAGCGCAAAAGAAAGCTCATTAAATATCTAATTAACAACACTTTACACCTATTAAATATATTCCGTCAATCATAACGAATTTAATTCAGAAATAAGTATATTTATTAAATCATATGCTCAACACTTTAAAGTAATAGTGTATTTTAAAACTATATTTATTTATTTAGTTTATTTTTATACCTTTACAGGAGTAAACACGATTTAAATTCTAATGTATGACCTTTAAGAAGGACTATTTACCTAAAAAGAAGATTGCTGTAATTGGCGCTGGAATTTCAGGATTATCTGCTGCTGCATACGCAGCTAAAGCGGGAAATGAAGTTCACGTATTTGAACAACATGCTATCCCTGGAGGACGTGCAAGGCAATTCACCACTGATAATGGGTACACCTTTGATATGGGGCCAAGTTGGTATTGGATGCCTGATATAATTGAAGATTTCTTTAATGACTTTGGAGCTAAGGTTTCAGATTACTATCAGCTTATATCATTGAATCCCCAATTTGAAATGATATTTGCAGATGGCAATATGCAAGTGCCAAGAGATTATAAGGAATTACGTGATTATTTTGAACTTTTAGAACCCGGTGCTTCTATTAAATTAGATGAATTTATGGAAGCATCGCGTTATAAGTATGAAGTAGGTATGCGTGAGTTTGTCCAAAAACCATGTCATTCGTGGTCTGAATTTTTCTCTATCAAGGTCATCAAGTCATCGCTAAAACTCAATCTATTAAGTAATTTCAGATCTTATGTAAAGAAATACTTCAATCACCCACATCTTGTTTCTTTGATGGAATTCCCAGTTATATTTCTGGGGGCTTCTCCTAAAGACATTCCTGCATTATATAGCCTAATGAATTATGGTGGATATGCATTAGGAACTTGGTACCCAATGGGTGGTTTTTATGAATTGGTTAAAGCTATGCACAGCATCGCGCAGCAACAGGGTGCAATTTTTCATTTTAACACGAAGATTGAATCACTTGATGTTTCAAATAATAAGATCCAAGAATTGTTCATAAATCGTCAATCACATAAGTTCGATGAAGTAATTGCTTCAGTTGATTACCATCATGCCGAAGCACTCCTACCTGCTGCATATCGCAATTACAAAGAAACATATTGGGAAGAACGTACATTCGCTCCTTCATGTCTTATATATTATATAGGTCTAAAGGAGAAATTGGGTAATATTAAACATCATACGTTATTTTTTGAAAATGATTTAGATCAACATATTGATGAAATCTATGAACATAAATCTTGGCCCGAAAAACCATTATTCTATGTATGCTGTCCTTCAAAAACTGATCCATCTGTCGCTCCAGAGGGACATGAGAATCTTTTCTTACTAATGCCCTTAGCAATAGATATAGAAGATAATGAAGATATCAGAGAAAAATATTTTCATGAAATGATCACTCGTATAGAAAAACATACTGGTGCAAAACAAATTATAGATAAAATTGATTATAAAAGAAGTTATTGTGTGAGCGATTTTATACAAGACTATAACGCCTATAAAGGAAATGCATATGGCCTTGCCAACACATTAAACCAAACTGCTGTATGGAAACCATCTATTAAGAATAAAAAGATTGACAATCTTTACTATACTGGCCAATTAACTGTACCGGGACCAGGCGTACCACCTTCTATAATCTCAGGAAAAATTGTTGCTCAGGAAATTTTACCATTTTAAAACCATTATTATGAAGAAATTATATGATGAATTAGCTTATAATGTAAGTCAAGCAACTACAGAGAAGTACAGCACATCCTTTTCTTTCGGTATTAAAGCTTTAGCACCACATTTAAGGGATGCGATCTATGCTATATATGGCTATGTGAGACTTTCAGACGAAATAGTGGATAGTTTCCATGGTTATAAACAAGAAGAACTTCTACAACAATTGACCATACAAACATATCAAGCACTTGAAGAACGTATTTCATTAAATCCAATTATTCAATCGTTTCAAGAAACTGTACATAAATATCAAATTGATTACGCTTTAATTCAATTATTTCTGAAAAGTATGCGTATGGATTTATCTAAAGTCGACTACAATGACGAATTATACCAAGAATATATTTTAGGTTCTGCTGAAGTTGTCGGTTTGATGTGTCTTCATGTTTTTGTTGAGGGAGATTTGGATCAATTTAAAAGTCTAAAGCCGTACGCAATGAAATTAGGTTCTGCCTTCCAAAAAATAAACTTTTTACGCGACCTTAAAGACGACTATCATATATTAGGACGTACGTATTTTCCCAATGTAGATATGAGTCGATTTGACAATGATACGAAGCGAATAATTGAGCAAGACATTGAAAAAGAATTCCAAGAAGCCTTAATTGGGATCCATAAGTTACCAGTTTCGTCAAAATTTGGTGTATATTTAGCTTATAAATATTATTGGGTCTTATTCAAAAAAATCAGAAGTATGCCAGCGCAGAAAATATTGACGGCTCGCGTGCGTGTTCCTAACGCACACAAGCTGGTATTGATGATGGGCTCATACTTTGATTATCAAATTGCGAGAATTTAATGAAATATATTACTTTGTTACTAAGTAGCTTGATAGGTACGGTATTGTACGCTCAGGATTGGGAAACTATACGTCGACATTATCCACTGGCTGTGAAGGACAAAGTTATATGTCAAAGACATATTTCTGATTTAGGAAAAAATCCAAAATCAGCATTGCATTTGGGATATTTAGGGGCATACCAAACTATTTGGGCAAATCACACGTTTAGTCCATTTTCTAAATTATCTACTTTTAAAAAAGGTAAAAACAATTTAGAGAAAGCCATAGAGATGGATAACGATGATGCTGAATTGCGTTGGCTTAGACTTAGTATTCAATTGCATGCGCCTAGTTTTTTAAATTATAATGATGATATCGCAAGTGACAGATCATTTATCAAAAAAAATAAGCATCAGATTAAATCAATTTATTTACTGCAACAGATTAAAGAAAGTCTTGTATTAGATTAATACAATTATGAATATACTTATACTAGTTTTTACATTCATCATAATGGAACCGATGACATGGCTGATACACAAATATGTCATGCATGGCTTCTTATGGATTCTACATAAAGACCATCATGATCATGACCATGATGGTGAATTTGAGCGCAATGATTTGTTTTTCATTATTTTTGCGTTGCCAGCTATTGCACTATTATATTTTGGTGCTAAAGAGCATTTCAACCCATTATTCTTTATAGGACTGGGCATTACGTTCTATGGAATGGCGTATTTTTTCGTGCATGATATCTTTATTCATCAACGTATTCGGATTTTTAGGAATACAAATCATCCATATTTTTTAGCAATTCGTCGCGCACATAAACAGCATCATAAACACGTCGGCAAAGAAGATGGTGAGTGTTTTGGTTTTCTATTTGTTCCAATTAAATACTTTAAACAATACTTCAACAATAGATAAACATGCAGCAGTATACCTACTTAACTATAAATATCTTAACGATCTTTATTTGCTTTATCTACTCGTTCGACAAGCGTATTGAATTTCACAAGCATTTTTCATCATTTATCAAAGGTGCGACTATAGTAGCCATTCCATTTATATTATGGGATGCTTGGTTTACTAAAATAGGTGTATGGTGGTTCAACGATACTTATCTTGTAGGGTTACGAATATTAGGGTTACCTATTGAAGAAATTATGTTTTTCTTCTTTATTCCCTTCTCTTGTGTATTCACATACTATTGTATGAACAAATTTTTTGACCTCTCATGGGCAAATAGTTTTAATACCATCATTGTATTTGTCACGACCATCGTATGCATCACTGTAGCACTTTTATATCCAGATAGATTATATACATTCATCACAGCCATAGCCACATGCGTATCTGTACTTTATCTTCACTTTATTGCGAAGAAGGATTGGATCGGACAAGCTTCCCTCCTATATACTGTACTTATGCTAGGCTTTTTCCCTGTAAATGGCGTGCTGACTGGTACTGGATTAGAATCTCCCATTGTTAATTATAACGATCAACAATTTCTTACGATACGAATTGGCACTATACCAATTGAAGATGCTGTATATGGCTATACTATGTTTCTATGGAATATATACTTTTTTCACCTCTTCTCAGGGTTCAAATCGAAAATAAGTACGGCTAAATTAGCTGAATAAATCAGATTTAACTTTTTTAATCTTCCTCAATAATAGCCATTAAATTATGATAGACACTCGTGATCATGTTGTATTAGTAACTCCAGAAAATGTACCATTAGGAATTATGAATAAACTGGAAGCTCATCAAAAAGGAGTCTTACACCGCGCATTTTCAATTTTTCTATTCAATGATAAAAAGGAATTGTTGTTACAACAGCGTGCAGCACACAAATATCATGGTGCAAAACTATGGACGAATACATGCTGTTCACATCAGCAATCAGGTGAAGATAATTTAACTGCAGCAAATAACAGATTACAATTTGAGATGGGGATATATTGTCCTCTCGAAGAAAAATTTTCATTTCTGTATAAAGCACAAGTAGAGAATAACCTAATTGAGCATGAGTTAGACTTTATATTGATGGGTATTTATAACGACAACCCTGTCATAAACGATACTGAGGTTATGGATTATAAATGGATCGCGATTCCTGAATTGATGAAATGGATAGATGCGAATCCTGAACAATTCACATATTGGTTCAAAGAGGTTTTGCCATCTGTACTACAGCAATTAGAACTCAATTAAATAATATTTATTAGACGGAGATATATCCCCGTCTAATAAATATTATTTCGTTAACTCTATAAAAACGGGGTAATGATCTGAGATAAGATGTGTTAAATCATCTTTTATAATTGTACTAGAAACTAGCCTTTTCGTTGCAGTCTCATTCAAAAAAATAAAATCAATTCGACGTGGATTGCCTTCGAGTGTAGCTTTAATCACCCCATTCCCATCCTTATATGTGGGTATAGTACTCATAAAATCCAAATTTTTAAGACCAAAAGCATCTTTAAATCCTGCTTTAGTTAATTTATTTAAAACTGAATAATCTAACCGACCATTATTAAGATTACGAATATGCACGTGTTTCTCTTCTTGGTCTAATGCTGATTTCAATATTTTATCTCCATAATATTTAGTATCTAATTCGTATAGCGAGTTAAAATCACCCATGATCAAAATTGGCTCTGTAGAGGGAATATCGTATGTATGTGCAATTATAGTCTCTACTTCTTCCAAACGCTTTTTATAGCTAAACGGTGAAAAGTGGATAACAAAAATATGTAATCCTTCGACCTTAGCATAAATAAAGCTATGCCACATGTTTTCGGTGACTTTCTTAAAATTCACTAATGGATATTGAGCTGTCAGTGCTACAGGAAACCCTTCCTCTTTCGATTGCAATGCATAAGGATGTCCATAACTATGAGCTAATTGCTCTAGCGATTTCTGTGTCCAGCCATTCATCTCTTGCGTAGCCACTATATTAGGTTTTAATTTTGCAATTAACTTTTTGTAGTTATCTATATTTGTGGAGTCTTTTTGTAATCCATACAAGACATTGTAGGATAGTATCTTTATTCTATTATGTTCATGCGGTTGCGCATAAACACATAAATTGATTATTAATAATAAAAATGATAAGTTAATGTATCTATTCATCTTGCTGTTAAATTTAAATTTTTGAGACCAAATCATGATCCAGGTTATCGTGTAGTTGTATACGTGCTTGTTTATATTCTTCCCAATCGAACTTGTCTAAAAAGTCTATTGCAGCTAGCATTCCTGTTCGAAATAAATCATTTTTCTCTTTGTCAGTAAGATCGAAGTTTAGCCAATTTACTTTAGTAGGTACCAAGTCTATGTCTTTAATGCAATATGTTCTGTAGAAAGGATTATTAGCTAAGAAGCCATTGTCTTCATTTGAACGCAGTGTATTTATTATTTTCCCTAAAAAATCACCAATTTTCAAACCACCATCTTCGTTAGACGCTAATTTTTCAGTATCAACTAATCTAGCACCCATTATAGGCATACGTGGATTTCGGATATTTTGATTATGTAATATATTTATCGGAAAATTGGACAACACCCCTCCGTCCACCAAGATGCCTTTCGAAGCCACCAAAGATGCTGGTATTCCTTTTCGTTTTGTCCACATGGTTTTACAATTGTCAGAAATCACTGCTCCTATGTTCGACCTTCTAGGTTTTTCAGGGAAATATTGCGGCTCGAAAAAGGCAGGTACAGCCATCGAAGCACGTACATATAGTGCTGGGTTTACAATATGTGGACTTTCAAAATACAAATCTGCCTCAGCTGGTAAAACTACTTTAAATTGATTACTAATATCAGATGCAACTAGAGAATAATCTAGACGTATTTTTTCTGACCGACGCTTTATTTGTTCCATTACCGATGTATGAATATCCATTGATAAATTGTGCTCTACTAGTTCTAGTTTTATCCCATCAAGATCATTTTCACTTTGTTCGATAGTAGTTACAAGATCCGCCTTATGCAAATCATGACTTGATTTAACGTCGAATTTGGCTAGTTCACGCTTTAAAGTTTTTTCGAAAATATCGCCCGAATTAATGCCGAATGCATACTTATCAAAAATCCTTTTAAATAAGAAATATAAGAAGATCCCACCACTTGTCATTAGGAAAATAAGTGCCCAACTAATTGATAGATCAAACACAGCACTTACTAAGTAAATTATTATGGGAGCCGCTAATAAAGCAGCAATGAGCGAAAAAATATTAAACTCTAAACCACGTCCTTTCCCTAATAAAAATATAACTGATTTTAGAAATGGAATTTTAGTATCTACGAAAGATTTTATATCAAAACGATTCTTATCCTGCAACATATCATAAATCTCAGGAGTCTTTGGATCATCCTTACCACCTATTGCTGCTAGAAATATCGTATTGATAGCCCCAGCACTAGTACCAGCGAGTCTAAGAAAACGAAGGCCAACATATTCTAGCACAAATGCATAACCTACAAGCGCTAAACCTAGGGTCCCCCCACCTTCTTGTACAAAATTGACCCATTGAAGACGCTGCCCTTGTTTATCTGTTGATTGAATATCAGAATATTGCTTTTGCTTGAGACTTTCAAGTTTTTGACGAATAGTCTGCGCATCAGCTACAATATTTGCATCATCATCTGATTTAGATTCCTGATAGATATCCTCAGCATATTCAGTCAAAATGCGTTCAAAACTGGTATTGATTTTACTCATATGAATAGGTTTATAAATTGGTGTAATAAGATTTAAGAGTATGCCACTATAAATCCCAACGGCGGAGCATCTCTCTTTACGGTTAATAAATCCTCTTAAGAAGAATAAATTTAAGTAAAATTTAAATCAAAAACAGGACTAAAATAATTTTGAAGGATAAATGAAATCAAAATTTGCAAGGATTACCGTATCTTTGCGACTAAATTAATGTAAGCAGACGTGATTGACGTAAATAATGTAACTGTATCTTTCGGGGGAACCACACTTTTCTCTGATGTTTCTTTCTCGATTAATGAAAACGACAAGATTGCCTTAATGGGTAAAAATGGTGCTGGTAAATCTACACTATTAAAAATTATAGCTGGTGTTGGCAAACCTACATCTGGAGGTATTTCTGGCCCAAAAGATGCTGTAATTGCCTATCTTCCGCAACATTTATTGACACAAGATAATGTTACTGTCTTTGAAGAAACTTCTAAAGCATTCGAAGAGGTGTATGCCATGCGTAATGAATTAGAAGAATTAGATGTCCAGTTAAACACACGTACAGATTACGAATCTGATGACTACATGAAATTAATCGAGCGCGTCTCTGAGCTAAGTGAAAAGTACTATTCAATCGAAGAGGTAAATTATGACGCCGAAGTAGAAAAAGTATTAAAAGGCCTTGGCTTTGAACGTACCGACTTCAATCGTCAGACATCTGAATTTTCAGGTGGTTGGCGTATGCGTATTGAATTAGCAAAAATTTTATTGAAGAAGCCCGACCTTATCTTATTGGATGAGCCTACTAACCATATGGATATCGAAAGTATTCAGTGGCTGGAAGACTTTTTAGTTAACTCGGCGAAAGCGGTTATTGTTATTTCACACGATAGAGCCTTTGTAGATAATATCACGAATCGTACAATCGAAGTTACTATGGGTAGAATCTACGACTACAAAGCGAAATATTCTCATTATTTAGAGTTGCGCAAAGATCGTAGAGCTCATCAGCTTAAAGCGTATGAAGAACAACAACGATTTATTCAAGATAATCAAGAATTCATTGATAGATTCCGTGGCACCTATTCAAAGACGCTACAGGTGCAGTCAAGAGTTAAAATGCTTGAAAAATTGGAAATCATCGAAATTGACGAAGTAGATACCTCGTCATTACGTTTAAAATTCCCTCCTTCTCCAAGATCAGGAAACTACCCTGTAATTGTCGAAGATCTATCTAAAGCATACGGCGATCATGTTGTTTTTGAGAAAGCCAACATGGTTATAGAGCGTGGTCAAAAGGTGGCATTTGTGGGGAAGAATGGCGAAGGTAAATCAACTATGATAAAAGCAATCATGGGTGAGATTGACTTTGAAGGTGAACTTAAGTTGGGGCACAATGCTAAAATTGGGTATTTTGCTCAAAATCAAGCTGCGTTACTTGATGGAGAATTGACGGTATTCGATACGATCGATCAGATTGCTGTTGGTGATGTACGCGTAAAGATTAAAGATCTTTTAGGTGCATTCATGTTCTCTGGTGACGATATGAATAAGAAAGTAAAGGTGCTATCTGGAGGTGAAAAAACTCGTCTTGCAATGATTAAATTATTGTTAGAACCTGTCAATGTACTTATATTAGATGAGCCAACAAACCATCTAGATATGAAAACTAAAGACATCATCAAAGAGGCATTACAAGATTTCGATGGCACATTGATATTAGTATCACATGACAGAGATTTCTTGGATGGCTTAGCAGAGAAAGTTTTCGAATTTGGAAATAAACGTGTGCGCGAGCACTTCGAAGATATTAAGGGCTTCCTAGCTTACAAAAAAATGAGTAGTCTAAAAGATATTGAAAAATAACATCTATCTACCTATTTAAACTTGAGATGAAGGCTTACCATTTTTTGGTAGGCCTTTCTATTTAGGCGTGATACCCGTCAATTACTATTATATACTTCAAGGTCAATGCAATGTCAAGTAATTATGTATAGTTATATAGTCACATAAATATTGTCGTTATTTAACTAAAATAATATACAGTATGAGTTTACTATTCACCCCAATTAGATTACAAAATTACACTTCTCCTAATCGACTTGTCGTATCTCCTATGTGTCAGTATTCTGCGGTAAATGGATATGCAAATGATTGGCATCTTGTACATTTAGGTCAATTTGCTATAGGGAAAGTAGGCATTATCATTCAAGAAGCCACAGCTGTGACTCCAGAAGGTCGGATATCATATGGAGATCTAGGTATCTGGGAGGACGAGCATATTCCAAGTTACAAGCGCATCGTAGACTTCGTGCATCAACAGGGTTCTCTGATAGGTATCCAACTAGCCCATGCAGGACGTAAAGCCTCTAATGATAAACCTTGGCTAGGACGTGGTCAAATTGCACCAGGTCATGAAAATGGATGGCAAACTGTAGCTCCAACAGCTATACCATATTCAGACAACGATAGTACTCCTAAAGCATTATCCATTAATGATATGGAAAATTTAGTCAAATCATTCAAAGATGCTGCATTGCGCGCCATTGAAGCAGGATACGATATTATTGAGATACATGCTGCACATGGTTATCTTATACACCAATTTCTATCGCCTCTTACGAATCTTCGCACGGACAATTATGGCGGAACTTATGAAAATAGAACTCGATTTCTAAAAGAAATCATACATGCTGTCAAATCAGTGTTGACAGAACAATCTCTATGGTTACGTATTTCTGCTACTGACTGGGCAGATGGTGGGTGGAACCTTGAAGAGTCGACCAAATTGGCAAACGAAGTAAAAGAACTTGGTATAGAAGTAATTGACGTGTCAAGTGGTGGGAACGTTCCGCATCAACAGATTGAGATAAAGCCTAATTACCAAGTACCATTTGCAGCAACTATCAAAGCAAGTAGCAATTTAATTACTGGTGCTGTAGGCTTAATTAAAAAAGCTGAACAGGCCGAAAAGATTCTTCAAGATGGTGAAGCAGATTTAATACTTATTGGTCGAGGATTTTTACAAAACCCTCATTTGGCCATTCAATTTGCAGACACATTAAACGAGGATATAAATTGGTTACCTCAATACGCAAGAGGAAAAGAAACTAAATAGTTAAGTAATCCGGAGTAATAAATCTTTTACTCCGGAAATAATGATATTATACTATTATACACTAGAAATAATTATTTTCAATCAAGAGATCAATCACATCTTGTAGTGGTCTACCAATTGCAGCTTTCTGGTTAAATACTACGATTGGACGTTCAATAAGAATCGGATTAGCTATCATTATATCTATCCACTCATCAGCTTCGAACGACTTATTGGCATAATTTAACTTATAAACGAGTTCATTAATTCTCACTAATTCGATAGGAGCTTTATTTAGCATATTCAAAATATTGATCAATTCATGCCTTGTTGGTGGATTATTTAGATAATCTATTATTTCATAGGAGATCCCCTTCTCTTTCAAAAAGGCTAATGCCGCCCTACTTTTGCTACAATTATCATTGTGATATATTTTCAACATATTTCAAAAATAAAATACCTAAAGTTTAAAAGCTATTCTGAACATATATTTTATGTAATTTTGTATTATGGAAACACAGAAAAATAATCCATTACATGGCAAAAGATTGGATACTATCATAGAAGAATTATTAGAATTTTATGGAGGATGGGAAGGTTTAGGGAAAGAAGTGCGTATAAAATGCTTCAATGAAAATCCTTCTATGAAATCATCACTCACATTCTTGCGTAAAACCCCTTGGGCGCGAAAGGAAGTGGAACTTTTGTACTTGGCGGTTCATGATAGAAATCATTAAAATTGAACTTATATAGCCTGATTATTACGATATAATTACATAGCTAAATTAAATAGATTAAAGCTTACATAAGCGTAATAATGGTGAAAAAAAATTCTTTATATTTACCGTTGATACAAGCTATAGCCATTATAATAAATCAATCTATGAGAAAATTAGAGCTAATCGATAAAACACAAATTGCTAATTTCAAACTTCAAGCTTTTATTCTAGAAGACGCAAACCTGTTGAAAGCCTTTGCCATATTTATTGATGACAATGTCGATCCATTCATGCTTTTTCAGCAAAGGGAAGCCAATAAACTGATTGAGATAATTGTATATGAGGAGCAACTGGAATATTTACAGTCGAAGAATGAAGTGGACGATAGCAATGCTAAAAGTAATTATAAGAAACTTCAAGATTTCGTATTGAACGCAGAAAATATTGCCAAAGAAAGTGTATTCAAAGACAAGAAATTAGAGTACTTGGCGGATACGAAAGCAATCAAACGTATAAAACAAGCCTTCCACATTCATGAAGACTAACCTATAAAGAGCATTTCAAAAATGCTCTTTATAGGTTGATAAATACCTTATGAAAAACATGTTCTCATGAAGATATCGTTTAAAGCTTCTCTCCGTTGGACAAATAATTCAAACGATGAGAAAAATCATAATAATCGAAGTAAAAAAAATCATCATATCCTATTCGATGAGAATAAATCGCTCTATATCTCTGCAGCGAAAGCATTCAAAGGTGATCCCAATTTATTAAACCCTGAAGATCTTTTATTATCAAGTCTTATGTCTTGCCACATGATGTCCTATCTATATGTATGCGAAAAAAATGGTCTTCAAATAGAAAGCTATACGGATAATGCCGAAGCAGTATTAGAAACCGCAGCAGATGGAAGCGGGCGAATCACAGAAGTACATCTATATCCTAAAGTTAAAATTTTAAATCAACTTTGTGAAGAATTAGCTATTTCATTGCATTGTGAAGCAAATAAATTATGTTTTATAGCAAATTCATGCAATTTTCCAGTATATCATCATCCTGAGATTGTTTTAAAATAATATTAGTGAAATAGAGTCTTAGAAAGTAGGTTCATAAAAAGTACGCTTATCAAAATGATTGTAATACCATTAACTGCGGGCATATCTATCCTTTGATTGAAAAAGTGAATAGAAACCAACACATTTATAACTCGACATATTCCCGACCAGAATGCATAAGCTACGCCATAGGCATATATTACGACGCTTTAATCAATAAAACAAACATAGCAAAAATGAAAGAGCCATTAATATTATTGGCCTCCATTTTGAAAAACCATCTGACGCAAGAAACATACTTGAGCCAAAAACTTCTAATAATATAGCTGCCAGTTAGAATATTTATATCATTGAGTCAATATTTTAGATAGTAATCTAAAATATTTAACTCCAATACCGTTAAACATATTATATGCTATGAATAACAACTGTGAACAATAGGAGAAGCTTGTTGTTTACTCTAAAAAACACAACTATGTATAAATTACCAAAATTAGCAATGATAGCTATCGCTCTAAGCTGTGTAGCATGTCAATCAATTCCTAAAGGGGCAAAACCAGTAACAAACTTTGATGCAAAGAAATATGTTGGAGAATGGTACGAAATTGCACGATTAGACTTTAAATTCGAACGCAACCTCAATAATACAAAGGCAAAATATTCGCTGAAAGACAATGGAGATATAAAAGTTGTAAATAGTGGATACAATTATGTTAAAAACAACTGGAAAGAACGTGAAGGAAATGCCAAATTTAGAGGTGCTGAAGGCATAGGTGCTTTGAAAGTATCTTTCTTTGGTCCATTCTATGCTGGATATAACGTACTTGCAATAGACGAAGCGTATAAGTATGCACTTATAGCAGGTAAAAATCTAAGTTACTTATGGATATTATCTCGGGAAAAGACTATTCCAAATAATATTAAACAGGATTACCTATCGAAAGCTAAGGCATTAGGATACAATACTGATGACCTTATCTGGGTAGAACACAACAAATAATATTATAGATTAAATAAGTTGATGAGTGTCTAAGGTGCATAGATTAAATATGCTAAACATGTAATAATTTGCGTACCTTTGCACACTTGATTTACATTTAACAACTCGCAAGTGTCATTAGAAAAATTAAAACTTAGTAAACGTCTTCATGCCAATATGCATGATTTAGGTTATTTCAACGCAAAAGAATTTCAATTAAAAGCCCTATCACGTATCGTTGGTGGACACTCTCTTATTGGTATCGCTCCAGAAGGCGCTGGCAAGACAACGACTTATATCTTAGGTGCTTTGATGCGACTGAAGTATACACACGATGAGGCGCCTAAGATTTTGGTTCTAGCACCGAACGAGGAACGCATTCAAGAGATTGTGGATCAATTCATAACTATCAGCGGTAATAAAGATCTATATATTATGGGACTTAAAACTAGCGGTAGTATGGAGGAAGAAATCGAGCAATTGGTACGTGGTGTGGACATTGTAGTTGCGACTCCTAACCGTGCACGTGCGGTATATTTGAAACTTGGCTTGAATCTTAACCGTATTCAGACATTCATAATCGATGATGCCGAAGAAATCATCAAGCAAGGTATGCAGAACCTAGTTCGTGAATTAGCAATCAGTTGTGGTAAGGTTCAATATCTAGCATTTAGTACTGTAGAGCACAATAAATTGCATCATATGGTTGATTCTTTTATGGAAGATGTGACAGTAGTCGAAGTGGAAGAGCTAGCAGAGGAAGTGATGGATACACATGAACTAATGCTTTATGAGGTTCCAAATTTTACGACTAAGATTAACCTTTTGAATTTACTTATTCGAGATGAAGAAGTTTTTGATAAGGTTGTAGTTTTGGTTAATTCGCGTCAGACCGCACACAAATTATATCAGAGTCTACATGCTAAAAAAGGACAAGTAACTATTCTAAATCCATTTTTTCATGATGATGAGGGGATCGAAGATATCAACTTATTCAAGCAGATGCCGAATTGTCGTATTTTAATAGCAGCTCATGAAGGGACTGAAATGATGGATATTTCAAATATTCCGTTTATATTCTATTTTGAAATACCCGAAGATAAAGATCAATTCATCCAATACGCAGTCAAAAAACAGGCTGATGATGATGATGTTATTGCTATTACTTTTGCGACAGATCTAGAATTACCTGAGGTTAAGAAAATTGAGCAATCAATTGGAAAGAAAATCGCCACTATCCCACTTCCTGATGATCTAGTTATATACCAGCCTTCTACTGGACCAAAAGAAAAAGAGAAAATCGATGAAACGCAAGGTGGTGCATTTCATAAAAAAAAGGAAAGCAACAGAAAAACGTATAATTACGGAGGCGGCAAAAAAGCCAAAATGACGATGAAAAAAAAGAAAGGTTAATTTTATAAAAATTACTATATATACTAAAAGGGTTAGATAACAATATTGTTAATCTAACCCTTTTATATTTTTTGCTATTAACCCAAATCAATCTTTAATCTGCAATTCAAAAAGCTAAAACATCCATGATATACACTTCCGATTTAGCTTTTTGCCAAATATTATTAATTTTTATTTACCCATACGTGATAATATATTCTCCATTTCGCTCATTACCTTATTGATCTTAGCTATTGTCAAATCAAATGGTTCTGATGAATTCATATCTACACCGGCATCTTTTAATAGGTCTACTGGATATTTGGTACTTCCTGCAGCCAAGAACTCAAGATATTTCTCGCGATCCTTATTGCTACCATTTAATACTTTTTCAGAGAGTGCAGTTGAAGCAGTATAGGAAGTCGCATATTGATATACATAGAAATTGTAATAAAAATGTGGTATGTAAGACCATTCTGATTTTACATTGTCATCAACTATACATATATTCTTGTCGTGACCATAGTATTTTCTAGTCAATTCTAGATACATATTATCAAAATCTTCTCCAGTTAAAGCCTCTCCTTTTGCAGCACGCTCGTGAATCATTTTTTCGAATTCGGCGAACTGTGTCTGGCGAAATAAGGTACCCTTCGCTCCTTCCAAATAGTTACCTAGAATTGCTAAGCGCGTCTGATCATCTTTAATCTGTTTTAGCATATGATCATTCAATAACTCTTCATTAAGCGTTGATGCAACCTCAGCTACGAAAATTGAATAATCAGCATTCGCAAAATGTTGCTTTTTATTCGTTAAGTAAGAATGCATTGTATGTCCCAACTCATGTGTCAGTGTAGACATATCATTGTACTTCCCATTATAATTCATTAATATATATGGGTGTACATCATAAGCAGAACCATTAGAATATGCTCCCGAACGCTTACCTTCATTTGGATACATATCTATCCATCGCTCATCAAACGATTTCTTAGATACTTCGATGTATTCTTTACCAAGTGGCTTTAATGATTTCAAGATATGGTCCTGTGCTTCTTCAACTGAATAAGATAAGTCGATTTTATCAACTAATGGCGCATAAAGATCATAATAATGTAATGTATCTAAGCCCATCATGCGTTTACGTAGACTTAAATATCTATGAAATGTAGATAGATTTGTATTGACATTAGAGATCAAATTATGAAATACTTTCGTAGGAATATTCCCTGCATCTAGCGCCATTTCTAATGTGCTGTTATAATTTCTAGCTTTAGTACTAAATAAAGCGGCATTAATATTACCATAAAGTTGAGCACCAAAGGTCCGCTGAAATTTATTTAATTGGGAAAAATATGCTTCAAACACTTTACGTCTAATCTCTCGATCATCACTGCCACGATACAATGCAAAGTTTGATGAATTTAGCACGACATTCTTTCCATTGATTTCAATTTCCGCATGCGGAAACTCAGCATTGAAAAACGTACTGTATATATTTGATGCATTACCTGACATTAATGAAGAGTATGCTAATACCTTCTCCACCTCTTCTGTACCTTTGTGTGCGCGCTTGCGTAATAGATCTTGAATATAAAAACGGTAAGTAGATAGTTCTTTCTCCTTTTTTATAAATGATTCTAACTGACCATCATTCATCGCCAACAACTCAGGCTCCATATATGAGGTGAGCGCACCATACTGCGATAATAGTTGTTGCAATTCTTGCTTCATACCAGCATATTTAGTCACACGAGTATCTTGATCTGATTGCATAGAAGCATATGAATATAATCTTACCATATCTTTGACAAGATCATTATTTAAGTTCAATGCTGCTAGTAACGTAGATGCAGATTGTGTAAGCTTTCCTTTATACTGTGCTATTTGCTGCATATCTTTCAGAATCCTATCCTTCTCTATTTTCCACGCATCATCCGTCTGGTATAAATCTGTCAAATTCCATTTATACTTTTCTGGCAATTCTTCTCTAACCTTCATCTGTGAAAATGCTACTGTCGATGATAACAATAACATTCCAGTAATCCATTGCGATTTTTTTAACATAGCTCGATCATTAATAGTACGTCTAAAATACAAAAAAGATTCAATCGAAACTTCGTTCAATTGAATTTAGACGACTATAAATAGGTTTATCAGCTATAATTATTGGTTATTAAGATAACTTACTTATTGGCAAATGGTAATTTTCCGTAATTATTTTTAAACTCATCAATTAGTTTTTTATGTAATTGATTCGCAGATTCATTAGTCGCTTCCTTCCAACATATCAATAACTCCTCATAACGCGGAATTGATTGAAGTAGCATTATATCATCTATTAGCGGATGATTTATTGTTTCATACGTTAGCTTTGTTAGAAAATTTCTTAATGTATTAGTTTTCTCCTGATCCGTGGTCTTACCTATATATATTATTTTTGCATCACGAACCCATTTATTTTTCATGTAGTATTCTGAATTTTCAATAATGCTATGATTGGAAATGTTTAGCTGTTGCGACGAGAAATTGAAAACTATGTATACACCAGGTGTATTTGGAATAGTATCAAGTTGTTGCCCAATATGGCCAATCTTGAAAAATCCATCAAAACCAATTTTTGAAAACTGAAGTAGTTGGTCAGCTTTAAAGTCAATTGACACATCTTCAATGTCAAATTCCTTTCTATAATCTATCATAAATTCCTTAATAATAGAGCTAATAGAAATAGAACTCGTGTTTTTATCCGTAAGCTTAATTGAGACAGGATTATCTATGACATGGACTAAATTCCGAAATTCATCTACAGATAAAGGCTTTCGCTTTTTTAATTTGGGTAAATGAAATCCCACTAACTTCATTTGATCCCGTAGCATAGATTGCCTACGACCATTGGATTTGGCATATTGTTGAATGAGCATTTCCAATGCAATCATTTCCGACTTAGTAAATGAGTATTTAGTTTTCATTTAACATGAATTCTCGTCACTCTCACATATCGATAGTAGAATTCATATGTATATATAAGAACCAATCAATATTGAGAAATTTAGGTTATTTATGGTTATCATTTAGGCTTTATAAGCAATAATACTATTTTTTATCAAAGCTTCAACTAATATAATTATTTTCTTTCTCATTAAAAATTGATTCCACTGCAAACACTTCATTCTATAAATCAACAGTTTACAACTGTAAAATAAAATATAAATAAGAATTTAGTTTATTTTTATACTTTTTTATTTGTAAAAACTATTTATTTATACAAAAATTTACTATAATTGTATATTATTATACTATTTAATTAAATTAAAAATTATGACAACTATGAAATTCTTTAAAAATTCGTGTCTGGTATTAGCATCAATTTTATTCTTTTCATGTTCTGATGATAAAGAAACTATCGTTCCAATATCGGATAAAACAATTACTGAAGTTGTGAATACAAATGCTGATTTCTCACTTCTGAAAACAGCGTTAGTTCATGCTGACTTATTAACTACCTTGAACGGTGCGGGTCCATTCACTGTATTTGCACCAAATAATGAGGCATTTGAAAAATCAGGTTTTACTTCTGAGAATAGTATTAAGGCTATTCCATCTGAGACGTTAAAAAATATATTGCTTTATCACGTTTTAGGAAACAAGACGGTATCAACAGCTATTCCAACTGCTATGAATACAAGTGTAACTACAGCAAAAGGCGACAACTTATTTGTATCAAAATATGATAAAGGCGTATTTATAAATGGCTCTAAAGTAATAAATGCCGATATCAATGCAAAAAATGGCGTGATACATGTAATAGATCGTGTATTAATACCAGCTGATGGTAATGTTGTAACTACAGCTTTAAATAATGAAAATTTCACTTATTTGGTAGCTGCTGTATTACGTGCTAGTGAAGGTGCTGTAGATGTTAAATCAGCTTTAGAATCTGCAGGTCCACTTACTGTGTTTGCTCCGACTAACCAAGCATTCATTGATGCAGGATTTCCTACTATTGCAAGTATACAAGCCGCAGACCCTGCTACGTTAACATCTATATTAACTACACATGTTTTGAGTGCACGTGTATTCTCTAATCAAGTAGAAAACAATTTATCAGTCACAACGCTAGGACAATCATCATTACTGTTCAATATTAATAGTAATGTCACTGTTAAAGGTAGTGGAAATGCTGCCCCTGCTACTATTACAGGATTCGACATGCTAACTACAAATGGTGTAATCCATGTGATTGATAAAGTACTACTTCCTTAAAAATTAATCCATATCATACAATAATCAAAACGACCTTAACTACACATTGTAGAAGGTCGTTTTTGATTTTAATTCATCTAGTATTACCTTCTGTCATATGATACGTGCTGAAGATAATTGAGCTAAAGAAAATTAAAATATTTAAATCCACAAGTTTAGAACATTTTATATCACTAAGATATCCTTATGGATAATTTCATATGATGAATTATTTATTAAGACCTCATATTTCCCAGGCTTCAATAATAGTGTACTATTATCATTAATACTATTTGCTTCAAGGATTGCAGATGGAACACCGCCCTTACTGTATTCTCCATCTCTATAAACCTTGATCATTACTGGGAATGAAGTAATATGGGATAATGGAAACCTATATTCCTTACGCCCCAATCCAGACATCCAATCTAATGAATGACGCACATATGCATTAGCAGGTTGAATGACTCTAATATCTGTTTCATAGCTTGATGATTTGGATCGAAATGCATCACCATCAACATTGATCAAAACACTTGGCACCCTAATATCTGTAGATAGCAGATTTGAGATCGGATTGTTGTAACGATAGGCTCCTTTGTCTGCATATTTATTTTGATCTATTGTGAATGGATCTTTACCGGTAAGTTCTGAAAGAATTCCAGCCATTGATTTGCCTCTTCCATTGTTGTCGCCTTCAAATGCATGTGCAGCGCCGCAATAAATGAAATATTTACCTAAAGTATTCTCTTGCATGAACCTAAATATATTCTGAGCTTGGCCAATTTCTCTGTTCTTCCATTTATCTTCACTCCAATGCGGGTAATCTTCAGCTTCATAACCAAACAAAACAAATCCAATATCTAAAGCCTCTTTTATAAAATTCCCGAATTCGGGTTCTGATGTATAGTATCCAGTACTCTGTATAGCGGAACCTCGTTCATTAATAAGTGAATCTTGTAGCGCTTCAAGCCCAAGATATCGATAACCATTATTATACAATGCTTTTAATATGGAGGAAGCAAAGACTCTATGTGTAGGATTATGGTGCAGCTCATTCAATATTACAATTTCTTCCTTAACACTACGTTCTATTATATAGTCTCTAGCTGAAACTGCAATACTGTTCATATAATATATCGAGTCTGTTTCATTAAAAGGGACGCTTAATTGATTTGGTCTTTGCCTATTCCATACATCCAAAGCCCTATTATAATTACCGATGAATGAGAGCTCAGTAGCGGCGATTTGTAATGCAAATGAGTTTTGTTTCTCTTCTATATTGACCAAAATATCGTTGCTAAATCTGTATGGTTGATTCTGAGCCAATAAGAGGTTTTGAATTCCATATAATACCACTAGAAATATAAATTTGATCATAATATTCTAATTTTGAGTTAGTAATTTATTAGAAAGGTGAGCTCAACATTTAATGCTAAATACCCAGCTAGTACATAAATATTCTATTAAATTTAGTAAGATTTTATATCAACTTATATTTGAACACTCACATTTACAACAAAATAGATTTGGTTGATGTACATATATATATCATGAGTACATTTAAAGGTTAACTACACCTATCGATCAGCCTATATTTTTATCTACTCCCTGACTCTCATGCAACCGATTTTTTATGTTGACAAGTTCGATCGAATAAATAGTATTGAAGTAATTGGACACTAGAAGTTAAATATAGAAGGTTGATATTTGAATATTAAGTAAGCGAAAATGTTATTTACTTAGCAACTCTCTTTGTCAACCGCATTAAATTATTTTGAAAATAAAGAATTGAAAAAATTATCTTGTAATATAAATGATTATATAGAGAATTCAATAAGATACACAATGAAAATAGCAATATTTGGCGCTTCAGGTAAAACTGGGATTGAAGTTATTAAACAGGCTTTAGAACAAGGACATGATGTCACTGTTATGGTTCGTGATCCAGATCGATTGCCTAAATTTAAGAAGGATATTAACATTTTTAAAGGAGAATTAAGTGACAATGGACGTATTGAATTGACGCTCAAAGGTCAGGATGCCGTGATTTGTACACTTGGTTCCAGAGAGCTTTATAAAAATTCAGGAATTAGGACGATAGGTACTCGTTCTATTATACAAGCTATGGAAAAACTAGGAATTTCAAGACTTGTAGTAATGTCATCTATGGGAATCGGTGAAAGTTGGAAAAGTCTACCCTTACTAACAAAAGTTTTATTTAAACTTTTTATGCCAGCAGCTCGTGAGGATCATGAAGCTCAAGAGTTAGCCGTTAAATCTTCAGCTCTAGACTGGACGATTATTAGACCAAGTGGATTGACAAATAATCCTAATTTAAGTAATTATGAATATGGCAAAGAAATCAAGCCTAAAACATCTAGAATATCTCGAGCTAATGTCGCAGAATTGATTATCAAAGTAATTGACACGAATACCTATATCCACGAGGCTATAACTATATCAAATTAATTTTTTTAAATACAGTATATATTCATTATAATAAAATCGGTGCAAAAATGAGGAATTCAACCTTAAGAATTGGATACTACTGAACATTTGGAATTGAGGGATATGTACATTGCTTATCGAACTCTAAAACCATAAAACCTTCGGTCACATAATTTATTTCACTTATATATTCTCACTTTTAATACTAATAAATTTCACTTTTGCTACCTTTTTTATGTAGCATTGTAGCAATATAATATAATACTATTGAGATATTTTTTTCACATAGCCTATCATGGTTTAAATTACGGGGGATGGCAAAAGCAACCGGATGTACTGAGTATACAAGAACTTATCGAAGATGCATTGCTGAAAGTATTGAAGATCCCAACGACTATATATGGCTGTGGCAGAACAGATAGTCAGGTAAACGCAAGTCAATATTTTTTTCATGCTGATATTGCAGAAACTTTAGATTATGACTTAGTATATAGGCTTAATAAAGCACTTCCTAGTGCTATTTCTATTTATGACATGCTACCCATGAAAGGGCATCCACATGCACGATTTGATGCTATTCAGAGACAATATGATTATTTTCTTCATACCTACAAAGATCCATTTTTGAATCTGCAGAGTTCATTGTATCTTCATACTGATCTCGATTTAGATAAGATGAACAAGGCCGCGAAGTTGCTTCCTAAGTATGAAGACTACCGCCCGTTTTGCGTGCACCCTGATAAAAATGAACATACGGTATGTCATGTCTCTGAAGCGAATCTTTTTATCAATGAATCTGGAGATAGAATACGTTTTAATATTTCAAGTAATCGATTTTTAGGAAAGATGATACGAATCATTACTGGGAAACTAATCCTGATCGGTAGAGGTAGAATGTCTGTTTCAGAGTTTGAAAATCACCTTATCACTCTTGTAACTCCAAAAATCATAACACCAGCTTATCCAGTTGGTTTATACCTATCTAAAGTGACTTATCCATATTTGGACATTCCAACACGTACCAACTTATTATCACCCGCACATAACACAAATTGGGTAAAAATTTAAAATAAGTTAATAAATTAGTTATGATTCTTTAAATAATAGATTGTAAAATACATCTACAATTCAATTAGTTAAAAACTGTATATATGGGCTTAAATCTAAATTTCCCGAGCAAAATAGATCGAATCTATATTCAATCACATACTTTTTATGCAAATTAATG
>JAZQRD010000156.1:0-2510 GCA_045629405.1 Sphingobacterium sp.
ATTAATTAATCTGGCTTTTTAATTATGATATTTCGTATAGAAGATGATATAGCGTTTCCTGATCCATTACTAGCAGAGGAGGATGGATTACTTGGAGTGGGTGGAGATCTATCTATAGATCGACTGTTGTTCGCCTACCAATTAGGGATTTTTCCTTGGTATTCTGAAGATACACCTATCTTATGGTACGCGCCGACGAAGCGATTTGTAATCAACCCTACTGATTTAAAGATAAGCAAGTCTATGCGTCAAGTATTGCGTAAAGGGCAATTGAGATTTACAATCAACCAATCATTTGAACAAGTAATTACGAATTGTGCACAGATTGTTAGAGCCGATCAAGACGGTACTTGGATAGTAGATGATATGCGTAAAGCGTATATCGAATTGCATAAATTGGGATTTGCCCATAGTGTAGAAGTATGGCAAGATGATGAGTTGGTAGGAGGACTATATGGTGTTCTTGTGGGAGAAGTATTTTGTGGAGAGAGTATGTTTTCCAAAGTGTCGAATGCTTCTAAAGCAGCCCTCATCTATTTAATTCAGAACTTTGAATTAGAATTGGTGGATTGTCAAATTTATTCGGAGCATTTGGAAACTTTAGGTGCAAAATTGATAGATGCAAAAGCTTTTTATAGTATTTTAGAAAAGCAGAATTACGTTAAGCATGGACTTCAAACATTATTTCGATATACCAGTTAATATTACCTACTTTAATACACCAGGTAATGGGCTAATGCCTAAAAAGCATTATGCATGGAGAAGCGAGTGGGACAAGATTTTTTTTGACCCTAATGGTCATCTTCGAGATCAGCAACCTCAAATAATAGCTGAAGTAAAGCGCAGTTTTGCAGCATTATTCCATGCTAAATTTGAAAATGTATACCTTCTTCCTAACTTTTCTTTTGGTATACATACCCTACTTTCTGGTCTTTCCTCAAGTTTACGTATAGCTATATTAGAAAATGATTATCCGTCATTAAATTATCCGGTTATATCTAGAGGTTTTTATCACGAAATTATTTCTGTAGATGAGCACGTGGAAGATAGTATTCGAAGAACTATTGAAGATAAGAATATCGATGTACTCGTATTAAGTATTGTACAGTATATATCAGGTCTTAAAATTGATTTAGATTTTATTAAGACACTTAAAAAGCAACACCCAAAGCTTATCATAATAGGAGATGCGACCCAGTATTTAGGAACTGAACCTTTTGATTTCCTAGCCTCAGGTTTTGATGCGGTTGGGGGATCGGGGTACAAATGGTTAATGTCAGGCTTCGGAAATGGATACTTGATGCTATCTGATTTTTTAAAAGACATACTTTACAAGGACGCGCAATCAGGTCCAAGGCCTGTAGAAGCGATGTGGTCTACTAAGAGTATTCTTGATAGCTTTTTTGAGCCAGGTCATCAAGATACTTTAAGTCATGGTACATTACTACAGACTGTTCACTTCCTGTCTGAAATTGGATTAGATAAGGTAAAATGTCATATTGATGAATTAATAAATTACGCTTATGAAGCTTTTGAAAAACGCAATCTTCTATTACCGCAGATAGCAAGTCGTCAAGTACGTTCTGCTTTAATTAATATTCAATTACCTTTCAAAGCTTATAATGTATTGATGGCTCAAGGCATAAAATGTTTTCCTCGTGGTACAGGTATCCGAATAGGATTACATTTGTATAATACAAAGGAAGATATAGACAAATTACTAGACATTGTAGATAAAAGAGAATTATATGAATTTTAAAATAGGTGATTTGGTACGTTTTGTAGACGAACCGATTGAAGGGCATATCACGTCAATACAAGCAAACGATATTATTGGTGTGACCGACGAAACAGGATTTGAAATTCCTGTACTTAGATCTAAATTGACATTAGTGCATGGAAATATGCGTATGCCAGATGATGATTTTGAAGAGACAGTAGTGCATACAAATCAACCATTTATCGCTAAAGGTATTTTTATCGGTATTGCAGGTGAGCAGAAGGAAGGATTAGCTAAATTTTATATAATTAATGAGACTTCTTACGAACTTTTAGTCTCTGTATCAGAGTTATCGGGTACCAAAACTACAGGTGTATTTGCTAACGCTGTACCCAAACATGATTATGCGCAGATTTATTCTGCGAATTTTTCGTCAGTAGGTAAGTGGCCAACATTTCATATCCAAATTATAAGACACGCGCGATCTGCTCAAGTGCAGTCGCAACCAATTAGTAAGGATTTTCGTGTAAGACCGTTGGATTTAATAAATTCTAAAGAACGTGTAGAAATGTTGAATGATAAAGTATGGCTTTATGAAATTGATAAACCTGAGGAAGATATCGGTTTGGACAAATTGAAATCACACTTTATTTCACATAGACCAAAAGGAAGGTAAAGCCATCTTGATTATTAATTGCATGGCATATTTGAAAAGCATCTTATAGCAATATAGGATGCTTTTAATTTTAGTAATTTTTGGTAATCTTTTGCAAAGGATCTTATATTCAAA
>JAZQRD010000157.1:0-6492 GCA_045629405.1 Sphingobacterium sp.
TACAATTTCAAGTTGTTTTTTGAGAATCAAACAACTTCACCAGCAGAGGTGTTTGCAGTAGTTGATACGTACCGTAAAGCTTTAGAGATATCTGAAAAAGATTCTACGTACAGAGTTGGCCTTGTGGCTGCTTTTCAAGGAAAATAATAAGTAAAGAATACCGACCAGTAAATGTGCTAATATTGGATGATAAGCACATTTACTGGTCTTTTAGTAGCTGCGTAAGTGCTTTACTCAATTGACTAATCAAATTTAACGACTCTTCCTCTGTATGTTCTGCAAATCCCCAACGTATAGCTGTCACATTCTTTGTTTGATAAATTATGTTTTTGGGAATAAATAAGCCATGCTGAGCACAGCATTCTTTAAGTTTGATTAATGAGATATGCGAACTGAATTTCATCCATACAGCAAGCCCATGCGCAGGGACCTCCAAAGTGATGTGACAGCCTAATAACTTAATCGCCTCTGTACAAAAATAATCGCGTCGATGCTTATATATTTTCAAATTTTTCTTTAATGATCTGTGTAGTTCGCCTTCGTTAATCATTTCTGCAATACTGAGTTGTAGTATTATGTCAGGTGCAGGGTGAATTAGTTTTAGATAATTTGATACTTGTTTAATAATAGTTTCATGTGCTATCACAAATCCAGTCTGGTAGAGTGGAGGAAGATGATTACCTACAGTGCCCAAATATACTATCGAACTGTTAGTAACTGAAGCTGACATAGATAATGGTTGATTTTTATCATAGCTATACGTAACATATTCATCATCCTCTATGATCAAGAAATCATACTTGTCCGCAAGTGCTACTAATTTTATTCTACGTGCAGTACTCAAGACAGTTGTGGTAGGATAGTGATGTAAGGGTTGGACGTAGATAGCTTTTATAGTAGAGCGCATTACGATTTGTTCCAATGTGTCCACACAGATCCCCTCATCGTCAATAGGTATAGTTTTTACTAGAGCACCACATTGTGCAATGACCATATTCATCTTGTAATCCGAAAGTTCTGCTACTACTACGATGTCTCCAGCTTTGACAATCGATCTACATGTAGCGTAGACAATGCTTTCCCGTTGGCTTGTCATGAAGATATTATCTTTAGCTATGTGTAAACCTCTAGTTAAGTTTAGGTAAGAGCATACCGTTTCATGAAAATGTTGCTGTAATGAATTGTAATTGTGTATTATATTCTTCCAAATATAATTCCGTTTGGATACGGCGCTATAGTACCTTACAATCTGTTTTAAATCCACCAACCGTAAATCTATTTTTCCATCACTTATATGATAGGGCAACGCTGATGTTTCATCAGTAGGATGCAGGAGAATATTATCTTCTATATTAGAAATGCGATTCTGATCAAGATTGTACATATACTCCGTAAGCTTAGACTTATCAATTACCTTATTAGCTTTATATTGTACAATAAATGATCCTTTATTTGGTATAATTTCTATCCATCCTTGCGCTTCTAATTCATTATATGAAGATACGATGGTCTGTCTATGCAGATTTAACACGGCTCCCAACAATCGCGTACCCGGCAATTTACTTCCTACAGGTATATAGCTACGCTGTATCGCGTGAATAAGCTGTTGTGCTAATTGCATATAGATTGGCGTGTGGTCAGAGTTATTAATTTGTATGAGTTTTCTTAGTAGGTCTATATCCGGACTATGCATAATATATAAAGTGGACTAGTATAATGATCCGTTAAGATAGCAGTTTTGCGGTTTATAATTTCATAATTTGAATTTTTATGTGGTACCGCACACTTTGTTTTTTAATTGTTCATTCATCATTATTTGCACAAGAGTCTAGAATTGATACTACACAAATGAGTGAAGTCTATATACAAGAAAGTAGATTTCAAATTCCATTTTCCAAATATAATCGTGACCTGAAGATAATTGATTCGGAAGCATTGCAAAAATTGCCTGTACAGTCTGTGCAGGAGGCCTTGAGCTGGATTGGTGGTGTTGATCTACGGCAGCGCGGCCCATTCGGTACGCAAGCTGATGTGAGCATCCAAGGAGGAAGCTTCGAGCAGACTTTAGTACTGCTAAATGGACTGAAAATATCAGATGCCCAAACTGGTCACCATAGTCTTAATATCCCAATACCACTTATAGGTGTAGAGCGAATCGAAATACTGCAAGGTCCGGCAGCTCGGATTTATGGTATGAATGCATTGACAGGAGCTATCAATATAGTTACCAAAAATCATATAGATAATCGTATTGAAGTGAATATGCAAGTAGGCTCTTCCTTTAAAAGTAAAGCATCGGGAGATGGGAAAGGTAAATATGTGGGTACACAATTGGACATTTTATTAGCCTCAAAGCATAAGATTTTAAGTCATGGTCTGGCAGTAAGTGGTTTGATTACAAATGGTCAGCGGTATAATACGGCAGCGGGTCAGTATAAAATTTGGTATTCAGGTCATACAGAACCTCAAGATAATAGTCAGGTGTCGTGGTATGCGGGCCATATTCAGAATGAATTTGGTGCAAATGCTTATTATGCTGCACCCATAGACCGTGAAGCTGAAGAGGAAGTAGCGACGAGTTTATTTGGTCTCCAATACAATAAGCAATTTGGAAGAGTGCGGATAAGTCCTAATATCTCGTATCGCCGTAATAAGGATGACTATCGGTTCAATCGTTTTGATTGGAGCAAATCCAGGTCACAGCATGTGACCAATGTGATATCGAGTGCTATACAGTCTATATTAGACTTGGACTATGCCCAATTAGGCATAGGTTGGGAATCAAGAGTTGAATATTTACAAAGTACAAATATGGGTAAGCATCAGCGCATGAATCATGGATTATTTGCCGAGATGAAGCTAGAGCCAATTCCTAATTTCTCCACACAATTGGGATCTTATATTAATTATAATTCAAATTATGGCTGGTCTATTTTGCCAGGACTTGATATGGGTTATAATGTATCATCTAGCTGGAGACTTAGAGGATCGTTAAATGCTGGAGCTAGGTTGCCTTCTTTTACAGATTTATACCTCAATCAGGCACCTGCAAATATCGGAAACGCTAATTTGTATCCTGAACATGCATGGCAATACGACATAGGTGTACAATATCAAGGATATCTTGGAAAGGTTGATCTCAACTATTTTCACAGGACGATAGATAATTTTATAGACTGGATGAGAGCGGATCAACAAAGACCGTATCAACCTCAAAATCTTGGTAATTCTGAAGTGAGTGGAATAGGGATCCAGTATGCGAACACCATACTATCGTCTCAGCGATTTTCATTAAAGCAACAAGTCCATTACAATTTCCTAAGTCCTATACATCGAGATAATGTAGAAGTATATACTTCAAAATATGCGATTGAACATCTGCGTCATCAATTTGCTTACCATTTACAAGCACGGACGGAAAACTGGACTTTGAGCGGTCACTTCCGACAACTAAAGCGGACTCATCAGAAGTCATATTCTTTGATAGATCTAAAAAGTTCCTATAATGTTTCAAAATGGAGCTTTTCAGTACATATGAATAATATTCTTGGTGAGCGATATAGTGAAATTGCAGCTATACCTCTTCCGAGTCGATGGCTGACATTAGGTATACATATGGATATTTAATAAAGGTATTAATGCTGTGTATATTCGATCACTGGTGCACTACCTAATTGTAGGTGTTTTGAGATTATTCTTATTAATTAACAGTTAGATGTCGTATTTTTAAATAGTATCAATCAGGATTTATCAAACCAAAAATTATCCTATGATTAGAATATCTACTATGTATGTAAAGAGCTTTCTTTCTATTAATAAGTGAAGAAAGCTCTTTATTTTGATACCTTTTCTTAACAACCACTTTACATATTTTAAAGACTTCTACAAGTAAATTTTCTAATGCGGCTGGTGTATAATTAACTATGTCTATTACTTCATAAGAAATATGAATTCACCACTTTGCATTGCATTATTCTTTGGTTATAATGTCAAATTATAGCGTATAGAAAACGTGTGAATGGGAATTATATAGGTTTATTTATTCAGATACACTATAATATTGGCTTGTGATATAATTTATAGTTATTTGATAATCAATTGTTTATGCTCATGTATTTAATTGTCCACCATTTGTCCACCTTTCAAATGTGTCATTTTTCAATATGTACAATATATTTGTGATAGTAATGATGTCGGGATTTAGCATTTTACATCATTACAAAATGGGAGCAAAATTTAACCAAACCCCAAAAGGAAAAGGAGGTGACTAAAAACATATCGCTGCTTGTTGTAACAGCGAGTCATCCTTATAGAATTACTGTTAGTATAAAAAAAGAATTCAAGTAACAATTCGCCCTGAATTGAATGTGTATATTCTATATATAAATATAATATGAAATATACAAAGCCTCCTTTTCCATTTTTAAGTCCATATTATAGCTCATCGTAGATTATCAAGTGAGTTTCATATCACCATCAAATATCCATTGTTTATACTTCATCAATTTATACAGTATATAAGATATAATAGCGGGCGCTACAAAGTGCAATAATAGAATAGAAAAGAAAATATATGATACGCTGTGTGCTTCTTTCATAGCGTTATAGGTACCAATCTGTCCGACTAAACCACAAGTGCCCATTCCAGATTCTAATGCTGTATTATTCATCTGAAATATAAGTATTGCTACAGGCGCTATTAGTGCAGAGGCCAGTGTAGGAGGTATCCAGATCTTCCAATTTCTATATATATTCGGCATCTGCAACATACTAGTACCTAATCCTTGTGCTAATAAACCTTTCAAGCCATTGTCCTTATAACTAATAGTGGCAAACCCTATCATCTGTGCACAACAGCCAATCGTAGCTGCACCAGCGGCTATACCATCCAATTCTAACATCAGACAGAGTGCTGCTGAAGATATGGGCAGTGTGAGTACCATACCTACAATCACAGCGATAACCACACTCATGACAAGTGGATTGGATGCTGTAGCTAACATGATCACTTGACCTATAGACGTCATTAGATGCTGAACTGTAGGTCCTATGAAATGTCCCATAGCCACACCTATAAGGATTGTCACCAGCGGGGTCAGTATTATATCTATCCGCGTCTCACCACTTATTAGTTTTCCACTCTCAACTGCGACAATT
The DNA here is from genome assembly GCA_045629405.1 of Sphingobacterium sp. GTDB lineage: Bacteria > Bacteroidota > Bacteroidia > Sphingobacteriales > Sphingobacteriaceae > Sphingobacterium. The sequence continues at coordinate 5,158 of JAZQRD010000157.1, forward strand.
GTAGCTAAAAATACACCCAAGGGTCCACCAAGTTGGTAGGCTGATAATCCAACCACTGCAGCGGCATACATTACCAATTGTGGTGCACGTAAGCTGTACGCTATAGCTAATGCGATCGCTGGACCAGTAGCTTGATTCGCCACCGGCCAGACTACATCCCGTAAAAATGCAATATTAATTTCCTCGCCAATTGTCTTGAGTATAGTTCCTACCAATAGTGTAGCGAATAGTCCATACGCCATCGCGCCCATTGCATCTATAAAGTAACGTTTAGCTGATAGGTAAACATCTTTTTTTTGTAGAAAATCAATCATATCCAAATTCTGTATGCTAAAACATGTAAATGTAACCAAATACTTGTAAAAGATGTGAATAGAAAGCAGTATGGAGTAGAGCAACTAAACAAAGACCTTCAGAAAGGTTATTTCTAAAGGTCTATATTAATAGGATAGCTAGCGGAAAATTGTTATATATAGGTTGTAACTATTTTAGATACTTTCCATCCATCTTCTGTATTGTTCATGGTGATATGATCTACACGTGTGAAATTTTTGAATGTCATAGTTGATTTAGCAAGGCATGATTTTCCAGATTGATCGAGTATGGTATATTCTGTATCAGCATCGCAGATATAGCCCTTATTTTCTTTTAAAAATTGGAGATAAGCTTTTTTATTGGATTTACCTTGATTTGCTGTATTGATGTATTCAAAGTCATCTGCGAGTATATACTTATGATACGTATCTGACCCTAAAGTCACCGCCTCTATATAATAGTGCAGTACATCTTTGGCTGCCAATTCTTTAACTGGATTAGAGGCGTAGGAGTTGACGGATAGCAACATGCATGCTGCTGAAACGATTGTTGTGATTAGACTTTTCATAATTGTATATTTTTAAGTTTTACTTTTATTTTGATAGGTCAAAGGTATAGGGAGTTTGCTATTTCGTATAGTACAAATAGACTAGCTAACTAGACTTCTCGGTATAGTAACAGCATAGGTCGGTAAAATATAAGTAATGGAAGTCACCGAGAGTGGTAGAAATGTATAGGGTAGCAAGGGGGTAGGGGTGACTTTAGAAGTAGCGAGAGTTCTTGTAAAGATTGTCCATTACGAGAGCAATGTTGTGGCAAAGTGAGTAAGTTTAAGAAGCTAGACGAAAGTATTCACAAGCCATTGTACGATAAGATGCAAAAAAACTAACGGAATACAAAGCATATCATCGGCGCTTGGTGAAAAGACGCTCCAGTACAGTAGAACCTGTTTTGGGAACTTTGATAAATTACCACAATATGAAACGAATCAACAGTCGAGGGCTTAAACAAGCGACTAAA
>JAZQRD010000158.1:0-8419 GCA_045629405.1 Sphingobacterium sp.
TCCATCTTGTGGAAATTCAAAATCTACATATACATTAATATTTTGCTCCAATTCATTAGCCCAATCAATAAAAAAAGAACTAAAACCTGGCTTCACTACCATTGATGATGCCACACGAGAATAAGCAGGCTCTAAAGGACTTACCTTAACGCTTACTGGCTCAGAACGATTCCCAGCTCTATCTAATGCATAAATATTAATTGAATATTCAGCCGTATCTGCAAACCCATAAACATCTAGAGAATCAACAAAATATGATGATGTAAACTTGAATACTTGATTTTTGGAATTTTTATATTCTGCTTCAATACTAAGTAAATCTTCATCTTTGGGGATATCATAGAAAAATCGTGCACCACCATACAATTTTTTATACGTGCGTACGGTAATTTTTCCTGGTGCTACTGAATCATCTCCACTTGTCTTGAAACGGTCCATTTCAGAACAAGAGAATAGCAGCATCGAACTTATATATATTAATAAAAATACCCTATTCATATTAATAAATTTTATAACCATATTCTCCATAATTACCATCCTGGATTTTGAATCAGTTTACTATTCGTGTTCATTTCGTTAAGGTCAATTGGCCATAAGCAATCCGTTATTGTAAATCTTCTTTGTTGCTTCACATCTAACACAAAAAAAGAACTAGCTGTCGTACCCGTATGCGTCCATCCCCACACTGGCGACGAAAATGATGATGAAGCACGCTTGTGCCTCCACATGTCCCAAAAATGTTGACCTTCAAACGCAAATTCAATAGATCGCTCTTCTAAAATAATATCACGTAAGCCCTCTTTCGTCATATGTTTGTTCACCGACCTAGCAAGAGAAGCATCAGACCATACCACTTCTACATTTGGAATACCTGCGCGTGATCGTATTCTATTTATATCTGTAAATACATCTGCACTTGGACCAGCATACTCATTTCGTGCTTCAGCTCTCATTAAGTACAAATCTGACATACGAATCAATGGATATGGATATTTGATCGTTCTTTGCCAAGCGCCAGACATTGACTCGGGATGTACAAATTTCTGTACTCCGATACCAGTAGCCAAGAAATCTGTAGAATGCTGTGAAGAGTTGTAACCTCCATCAGAACTTGCAAAGAACATAGTATTTATTCGAACGGTATGTGCACGCCAATAGCCGCCTGTCACACCAAGATTAGCATAGAATCTTGGTTCACGATTGAGATATAAATTAATTGTTTCGACACCAGGCTGCATCACACCTATTAAGTTCTTATACTCGGGCTCAAGCATACCTGGAGTACGTACAATCGTATGTGAGTTATTGAAATCATACGTCAAATCTTCTTCGATCGGAAGACCATTTTTTGTATAATATCGCTCAGCCATCTGATATGTAGCTGCCATCCATTGCCACGAATATGCTGCTGTGTTAGTCGCACCATCGCCGTAGCCTAATGGTAGACGAATATTAGAAGAATGACCTAATTCACCTTCATTATAATAGTCTAGATTAGAGTATCCCCAGACGACTTCTTTATTCCATGGATCACATATTAGCATACGTAGATCGTACAGCTTTTTCATCGTCTCTGGATTTTCTTCAAATGCTGCTCTATCGTATAAGTAAGGTTCTTTTTCGTAAGTATAAATTCCATGACCATTGGCCTCTGCAACATTTATTGCATCGTTCAATGCATCTATAGCTTCCTTCCACTTTTCATTATTATATTGGATTGGAAAGAAAGGCTCTCCATCACTATCCAAGAAATCACCATAATATTCCATGTTGCCATTAAAAAATGGAGATGCCCTGTAAAATAAAATTTTAGCTTTAATAGCTTTAGCTACAACTTGGTCAATTTGACCTAAATCGTTTGAAAATGCTTTTTCTTTTAGATCAGGCATAGCTTCGTCGATTAATTGTAACACAAACTGGAAGCTTTCCTCCACCTTAGCTCTAGGATTAAATAATTCTTCCTTTGTCGATTCTGGGGTTGCCATATTATGCGGAATCACTATAGGGCCATAATGTCTAATAAGCAAAAAACAATAGTAGGCTTTAAGCATTTTAACTTGAGCCTTCCATTCGTTTTTCTCAGCATCCAACATATCCCGGACTCTATCAATATTTGATAGGAAAACATCAGCTTGTCTTATACCTTGATACAGTGGTTTACCACCTTGAGTACCAGACCAAAAACCCAATTGAGGAGAAGTTTGTGACTGCAATCCACGCATGATACGGATCGACCTCAGATTACCTTCTGTATCATTTAAATCCAATCTTCCTACCCATTCATCTCCTAGTGTCCAAGTTGTTACATGCGTTTTCTCATCTTGAGGCATATAACTATATACTTTAGCCAATGCATTATATGCATCTTCTTTCAAATCAAATATGTTCTCAAGACGTAGTGTATTATCTGGTACTACATCCAAATATTTTGAACATGAAACAGACATTCCAAGCGTGAGTGTAAGTAATGATATTTTTATAAATTTCATAAGTTCTCTTCATTAAAATGATAATTGCATACCTATATTAAATCGCCTATTAGGAGGATAACCCAAACCCCTGCTACCCATTTCTGGATCCCACAATTTAAATGGTGAGAAGACTAATGGGTTTTCGGTACTCAAGTAGATACGACTACCTGGACCTATACCGAATCTTTTCCAATTTTTAGGGCTATACCCGATCTCCACAGATTTCAGACGTAAGAATGCACCATTTCTCAACCACCAAGATGATTGTTGTACGTTATTGTTCACTGTTTCCGTAGATAGTCTAGGCCAAAATGCATGCACATTTGGATTGGTCTCACTCCAATAATCATCAGCAATAATTGATAATGCATTTCTACGATTACTAAATGGGGATATGCCTTCATCACCAGCTGTAGGATTTATAAAGAAAGACACATTTGCATTTCCTTGGAAGAAAAATGAAAAGTCGAGATCTTTATACCCTGCCGAAGCACCAAACCCATATTGTATCTCTGGAACAGTTGGAAACCCCAATGCAACCATGTCATTAGCGTTGACTACCCCATCGCCATTGATATCTTTGTACTTGATATCACCTGCCATATAACGACCAAAATCTTGCTTAGGTGAATTAATAATTTCTTCTTCATCTACAAATAATCGTTCTGCAATTAAACCCCATTGTTGATTAATATTACTTCCCAATCTCTTTAGGTATTCATCAGGATAATCCTTTTCATCCATTTCGATACGCTTATTGACAGCATAGGTGAAATTACCTCTAAGAGTCATCCACAACGAATTTTCAAAGAATTTCTTATAATCTATAGAACCATCAAAACCTCGAGAAGTTACTTTACCCACATTTCCACTCACGCTAGCTTCAAGACCAGCTGTTGCTGGGAAATTTTGCCTATTCATATATATCTTGCTACGTACATCATGAAAGAAATCTCCTTGAATCTTAACTGCATCATTGAATAATGACATTTCAAGACCTAAATTGATTTTTTCTGATTGCTCCCAAGTAATATTGGGATTAGCATAGCGATTGACTGAGTATCCATTATATGAATTCATAAATGAATTACCCCATCTATATGTTCCACCTCCTAATCTAATATCAGACAAGTAAAAGAATCGCCCAGCTCTGCCAGCGATTGCATCGTTACCAACTAACCCCCAGGTACCACGTACTTTAAATGTATTAATGACTGATTTAACAGGTTCCCAAAATTTCTCATTTGACAACATCCAACCAGCACCTATAGACGGGAAAAAACCATATCGCTTATCACCTGTAAACTTTTCTGAACCATTAAAACCATAAGAGAATTCTGCAAAATAAGTATCTGCATAGTTGTATGTAGCTCTTCCAGAATTACCCATATTCCGCTCCGGAAGTGTTTCGTAGATCGAATTACTATTTCCTGAAGTCAACAATTTTTCTTCAGCCATACCTACAGTCATCAATCCAATATGATGGTTGCCAATATGTCGATCCCAATTTAAACGGGCTTCAAAGTAATAATGACCATCTGCATCTCGTATTGGTTGTACATCACCAAGGTAAGGCTGCCCAGATGTAGGATTTAGTGCAAACAATTTGTACTCTCCAGTTATTTGATTATAACTCTCTAGGTCGTAATAATATGGTGAATACGTTCGACGACTAGCGTATTTGCTCCAATTATTTACGGATGCTTTACCTTGAAATTTCAACCCTTCCAAAAGGAAATCAAAATCTTGAGTTAATGTAGCCTGTGCTGTAATAGTACTTTCATTACGTCCTTCATAACCTCTAACCATTGCTGCGTAAGGGTTTGCTTTTAGTGAACCAGCTACGTAGCTATTACCGAACAGTATATGCTCTGTATATTCATTCGCTGCATCTGGTAAATAGTAAGCAGGGAAATCAACGGGATTGCTATTCATCACCATACGAAATATATCACTTGCACTTTCATATGGGCCGTTATAGCGCTCAAATCTACCTTGGATACGAGTATCGAGCTTTGTGGTTTGTGTTAATTTAAAAATGACATTCGAACGGATGAAATACCTACCAATATCAATATTATTATTAAAATTATTTTTCTTATCTACATTGAGCAAGCCTGTCTCTTTATCCGCACCAAATGATACGTAATAAGTCGCGACTTGACCACCTCCAGATAAGTTTAAATTTGCTTTCGCATTATTGGTAGTTAGCTTGAATAATTGACTATACCAATCTACATTGGGATAAATCATTGGATCTTCACCAGCTTCAGTAGATTGAATCTTTTGTTCGGAATAATATGCACCAAGTACAGGATCTCTCGAAATTCTAGCTTGATTATACAGACGCATATAATTTACACCATCTAACATTTCTATTTGTTGAACAGGCGTGGTAACATTAAAATCTACACGTGCATTTAGCTTTACAGGACCTTCTTTACCAGCCTTTGTAGTAACCATGATGATACCATTAGCCCCTCTTGCTCCATATAGAACTGTAGCTGAGGCATCTTTCAATATGGAAAAGGATTCAATATCATCAGGGCGTAGTCTAGCAAGATTATCTGTAGTTGCTTCAAATCCATCAATAAGAATTAATGGCGAAGACTGATATCCAAATGTCGTAACACCTCGGATAAAAAACTGTGCATTGTCAGCACCGGGTTCGCCTGAGGCTGAATAAGAAATCACTCCAGGTATTCTCCCGGCAAATGCGGTAGTAAGATTTGAGGAAGGTATTTCTAAATCTTTTGCGTTGACAGTAGTTATAGATCCTACGATACTACTCTTCTTTTGCGTACCAAACGCAACAACAGTCACTTCGTCAATCGAACTGTCATCATCATACATAATGATTTCTAGAATGTTTTTTTCAGAAACAACCTCCTGATGCGGATTTTTACCAACGAATGTAAATAGAAGAGTATCACCAACTCGTGCTGGAATTGTAAACTCACCATTGACATTCGTAGAAGTTCTCACTTCTTTATTCTTTACAGCCACACTTACCCCAGACAAAACACTTCCATCACCAGCATCCTTCACATTTCCACTAATATTCTTGTCTTGAGCAAAACTGACCGTACTAATAAAGAGAGAAAATATTATTACAAATATTCTCATAATTAGATGGTTAAATAAATTAGTTAATAATAAATAATGATTTTTTACGTAATTCGAAAAACTAACGTATCGGAATAATAATAAAGTATTTGGGCACTAAAGTCTTATAATTGGTTGGCTAATGTCAAAGCCTTATACTTAAATCTAAATAAAAATTTCTATTTAAAGAAAAAAAACTATTTCAGCATAAATTAATAACTAAATATATATCAAGTAACTAATATAAGTTAGCAGATTGGTCAAGAATGATGGAATAGATTTATATAAAAAAAAGCGCCTTCATATGATGAAAGCGCTTTTATAGAATTCACTAAAATATTTTAGTATCTATAAGTTTCTGGTTTGAAAGGACCATCCACTGTAACACCAATGTAAGCAGCCTGCTCATCAGTTAATACGTCTAACTCAACACCAATATGTGCTAAGTGTAAACGTGCTACTTTTTCATCCAAATGTTTTGGTAACGTATATACTTGCTTCTCGTAAGCAGAAGTATTTGTCCACAATTCAATCTGAGCTAACGTCTGGTTAGTAAATGAATTTGACATTACAAATGATGGGTGACCTGTAGCACAACCTAAGTTTACTAATCTACCTTCAGCCAATAAGATAATATCTTTACCTTGAATAGTGTATTTGTCTACTTGTGGCTTGATCTCGATTTTAGAAGAACCATAGTTAGCGTTTAACCATGCTACATCAATTTCATTATCAAAGTGACCAATATTACATACCACAGTCTTGTCTTTCATAGCTAAGAAATGCTCAGCACGAACAATACCAAAATTACCTGTAGTCGTAACAACTATATTAGCCTCTTTGACAGCGTCTTCCATTTTCTTTACTTCAAATCCTTCCATGGCTGCTTGTAACGCACAGATAGGATCAATTTCAGTAACGATTACACGTACGCCAGCAGAACGCAATGATTCTGCAGAACCTTTACCTACATCACCATACCCCGCTACAACCGCTACTTTACCTGCCAACATCAAATCTGTAGCACGACGAATAGCATCAACCAATGATTCACGACATCCGTATTTATTATCAAATTTGGATTTAGTTACTGAATCGTTAACATTGATAGCAGGTACATGTAAAGTACCATTTTTGAAACGTTCGTGAAGACGGTGTACACCTGTCGTTGTCTCTTCAGACAAACCACGAATACCCTCAATTAATTCAGGATACTCATCAAACACCATATTCGTCAAATCCCCTCCATCATCCAAAATCATATTCAATGGTTGACGATCTTCTCCGAAGAATAATGTTTGTTCGATACACCAATTGAACTCCTCTTCATTCATACCCTTCCAAGCATATACAGGAATACCTGCAGCAGCTATGGCAGCAGCAGCATGGTCTTGAGTAGAAAAGATATTACATGATGACCAAGTAACGTCTGCCCCTAACTCAACTAATGTTTCAATCAATACAGCAGTCTGAATTGTCATATGTAAACATCCAGCGATACGAGCACCTTTTAATGGTTTTGACGAACCAAATTCTTTACGAAGACTCATCAAACCTGGCATCTCAGCTTCAGCCAATTCTATTTCTTTACGACCCCATTCAGCTAAAGAAATATCTTTCACCTTATAAGGAACGTATGTAGTTTCTAGTGACATAAATAAATTATTAAATATTAGAATTACAAAATTACTTGAAACACAATTCAATTCAAACACTTCAAGGTATAAATATCACAAATCTGACATTATCTTGAGGATAATATCTTGACTATGCTTTTAGATTGAATTATATTTGTGTATTACAATTAAAGAATTTTATTATGTATCCAGAATATTTAGTAGCACCAATGCGTCAAGAGTTAGTTGATGCAGGTTTTCAAGAATTAAAATCAGTAGAAGAAGTAGACGCTGCTATTCCTTCAGAAGGTACTGTATTTGTAGTAGTAAACTCAGTTTGTGGATGTGCTGCAGCTAATGCTCGTCCAGCTGCTAGATTTGCGGTTGAGAATGGTAAAAAACCTGGAAAATGTGTTACTGTTTTCGCAGGGATGGAAAAAGAAGCCGTAGACAAAGCTAGACAATATATGTTACCTTATCCACCTTCTTCACCATGTATGGCTTTATTCAAAGATGGTAAATTAGTTCACATCATCGAAAGACATATGATTGAGGGTCGTCCAGCTCAAATGATTGCTGACAACCTTATCGCTGCATTTGACGAATATTGTTAAGTTTAACATTTTGTTTTTTTTGAATATAAGGCTTCTCAACAGAGAAGCCTTTTTCATTTAGCTTATATGAACTCAATTTTCATAGTGTAGTAGTTTTAGTGTCTATATTTCTTTCTTGGATGTTTATGCTTATCATTTTTTTTCTTTATAGAACCATGCTGCTGTTTTTTACCAGATTTGATAGAATTAACACGTTTATGGTGCCCAGGTGGTCTATCTCCATAGAATGCACCGGTCGAAAAGCAAGACGATAAACTAAAAATAAATAAGATAGCTGTTAGTATAGATAGATATTTTTTCATAAAAAAATGTAGTAATTATTCTATATAGCTAACAATAAATAGTCCAAAACACGGTAATAAGGACCTTTTATAAAAAATATAATAACAGCTAATTTACTTAATTAAAATGATCAGAATATTATGCACTAATCAAATAATGATATTTAAGCATAATAAGACGAAATCCATACAACGCAAAAAAGCCTTAGTATTTCTACTAAGGCTTTCTGTATAAAATAAGGCACCGACCTACTCTCCCACCTGTTACGGCAATACCATCGGCTCTGGCGGGCTTAACTGCTCTGTTCGGAATGGGAAGAGGTGAACACCGC
>JAZQRD010000159.1:0-28460 GCA_045629405.1 Sphingobacterium sp.
CATATAATTTGGGGCATCCACAAAGTTGGGTAAGTCTATAGGATTATCAATTGCCGCCCAAGCATTAAGATCTACCTTGAATTGGCCAGTCGTACCACGCTCTGTCTCGATAATGATAACACCGTTGGCACCGCGCGAACCATACATCGCTGTCGAAGCTGCATCTTTCAGTACCGTTAGCGATTTGATCTGGTTGGGGTCGATATCAGATAGTGACTGCTCCATACCATCGACGATGACTAGTGGGTTGGCATTCTGCAAGGTACTCACACCACGAATAGCGATCGATCCGGCCGATGCACCCGGCAAACTATTGCCCTGCAACATGGTTACACCCGCTATAGTTCCCGAGAATGCTTGTTCCATCTTCACAATAGGACGATTCTTCGTTGTACTCATATCCATCTGAGACACCGAAGATGCAACGTGCTTCTTATCCACAGTAGAGAATCCCATCACGACCACTTCGTCTATACCGACATTCTTGTCTTGTAAAATGACATTCAATCGATTGCGTCCTTGTACCGCAATTTCCTGATCTTCGTAGCCTACTGCAGAGAAGATAAGCGTAGCACTAGCTGTACTGATACGAATTTCGAAATTACCAGCACCATCTGAGACAGTACCGATGTTAGACCCTTTGAGAAGGACTGATGCTTCTCCAATAGGACGGTTCATATTATCTTTGATAGTACCCGTCACCAAGTTGCCCTCCTGAGCAAAGACTTGCGACAGCATAAAGATAAAACAAACCAGAAGAGGTAAAATTTTCTTCATAATTTAGTTTTTAAGGTTTATACGTAGTATAATATAGTTTTTATTACAGCTTAGCATTGGGTATGCTAGGCGATGTCTAAGATAGCACTAAATCGACTAAAGCGTGAAAATTTTTTTAAAAAAAAGTCTGGTACCCACCATAATGTTATCATCCACTACATCGCACAAAAAAGCCACTCCCAAGACTGGGAGCGGCTTATATATACTTTTAGGAGTATGCTCATTTAGTATTTTATTTCGCTGTAAGTGCACGTACATAGCGGATATTCATCTGTGCATCTTTACTCATGCCCGAAGAAATAGTAGCAGCACTCTTAAATGTTCCTTTAGCATTACCAGACAACAACCTTTCTGTAGTACTGTGCTTAATAAATAGCGAGGGCTCTTCTGTCTGGATAGAGAAATATTCCGCCGTGCCAGTTTTTGAACTTTCCGGTGAACTTATCCAATAATAAGCACCACCATAGACTCCTGCTTTATACGAAGGAAACATACTTTCAAATTTCTCTGCAGCACGCTTGACGTAAAGCTTACCAAACCATTTCTCTAGAAAGTCCAATCGAACGGCATCATCAGATGTTTTCGGTAGACCTGGATAGTGTACCACTTGTTTTGCATACGAGCTATAAGCCATTGCGCCGCCAGAACCAACACAACATCCGAATGCAGTAATCGCATTCTTTTCTTTAGCCAATTGCCCACTATAATGCGGTTTGTCGGTCATGATACTTTCCCCTGGCGCTTTATACCCAAGACCACTCAGCACGAGGTCATTCCAAGTGTGTTTGAATATACCATAACCGCTTTCATCAATTAATGTCACACTTTTATTAGACTGATTATATTGCGAACCATTTATCCACATTCGTACAGGGGCGGCACTGTTTGACTGAACTTTTGTTTTAAGATCTTTAGTCGTCAGCAGATGAACAGTTGGGATCGAGCCTGTATTATTATTAAAATCATAAACTAATTTCTCAAAATCTTTGCGTGTAGGCATCTTCCACACCCCCCTAGGATAGACCAATGAACATGGATCTTCCTCTGCAGACAATTCATTGCTAGCTACGTCGCCTGGGACTTTAGCGCCATATTTCCAAAATGCATTAGTATCTAAGAAATATTTATTATAAGTACTGTTTAATGTGGAAGTCTTAAAATCCAGCTTTACCGGTACCGGAGCAGGATTAGTCACATGTGCAAACGCTATTGTATCCGTACTAAATAAAACCTGATTCAACATCGGAAAATCAGTTGTTACAATTGTTTCATCTATTTCGAGAGCAGACCGCCTGAATTTATACCGCAGATCTGGATTAGATTCTGTAGGGTCATAAATCAAATTCGTAGGGGCCCAATACACTCCTTTATAATATACTGTTGCCGTTTTATCTAGAAATACTGCACTTAGATTAAATGCATAACCAGACTGCAAAGCATTATTAGCTTTTACATCAACAGCTGGATGACTAAATGAAACATTTAAATCTGCTTGCCTCATTATATACCCACCATCCAACTCAACAACAAGAGGACTCAAATTTAATTTTACACTATTTGCAGCTATATTCTCTGTTAAAATAGTTCGGATGGAATAAACATATATACCGCCATCATATTGAACTTCTACATTTTTTGATAAATCTACTGGTATAGATGTAGCATTTCCAGTAAATTTTCCCGTACGCACATCAAAATCGGCAGCATTGGCTAATATATCAGTATTCCCAACTTTTAAGGATGCACGTGTCTCTGGTAAAATTTTTCCAGGCATACCTATGACATCTACTGAAACATTAAATACAGACGTCATTCTTTTAAATACTAATTGAATATTTTCATCACCAGTACCCACAGTTATTGTTCCAGAGGCATATAATAAATCCTAATTCGCAAGATCATCATAATGTATAATTTGAGCCTCATCTAGTGCAGGTAATGTTGTAGAATTAATACTATAAGCAGCCCATTGATACGAACCAACAGCCAAATCAGCAGTAATAGTACCTGCACCACCATCTAATATGATAGGAGCATTCGTTGGATGATCAATGGAATAGAACATAATTCTATAACGGACAGTTTCAGCTAATTTTCTAGTACTGATAGGTGGGACAGAAGTTGGTGTTGAAGCTAATTTCTCTATTGCGTTCGACTTTTGTAGCCCAACTACTTTAGCATTCGTAATAACTTCTAAGCTGTCTAAAGCCTCTATATGAACGCCATTTTTATCCATCATCCCCTGCACCGAGGCTAACTTACCTATTTTATTCTCGTCAGATTCTAGTAAGCCTACTAAATTTATAACAACATTACCTTCCCCTATTTGATTTGGATTATCTTTAGTACAACCTGAGGCAAGGATCAATATTGATATAGAAAAAACAACGAATTTTATATAATTACGCATAAAAACTTAATGTCTCGACAAGAATAAAATTATTTATTAGTTAATTTAACATCCTGTATATGTAGAAAGGTATGAAGCTTATATGATCCACATTGTATTGAGCTAGTATATGCTTTAGTCAGAATGCAGTATAGTAGTCTACAAGAAAATCTAAATTTATGATCTATGTGACACCTTAGTTTATATCCTTATGTCATACCTACATCCTTAAAAAAGTAATCCCCATATAAAAGAAAGGCTGCTAAAATATATGATTGATCTATTTTTTTATAATAGGGAAGATTACACAGCTGACAGGTTGTATGAACAGCAAATAGTTATGCGCGAGAAGGGGCTAAATGTAATTGAAACAAAAATCGGTTATCAGCTGCATGACACCTATATACATGATATGGATCTATAGTGATATTCTATCGATCTCAGAATCATACGGACTGAATAAATTATATAGCTATCAGTATGATATGCCAGATTTCGTTTATCAGAATAGGAAGTAAAGATAAAAAAGTCTAATTGTTTAACAACAATTAGACTGAATAGAATTATTTCAAGAAATTAAACCATCAAGCCATTTTCAAAAAATAAAAATGACTAGACAACATTACGCATGCACTGTAGTATGCACATGGTCTAGAATGGATGTATTTTTAATAACACAAGATTTAAGCATTTCTCGTACTGGATATTTGGATACCACATCTCGTATAGCGTCCAGATGTCTTTGGTGATGTATGTCCGTACCTACGAAATCATACATCCCAGACTTCATTAATGTCAACGCTGTACTTTTGACATCTACACCATAATACCGACTTAACGAAAGTAAATTGAGCTGAAAAAAACAACCTGCATCCTTTAGCTGATTGTATTTTTTGAAATTCATATGGTAGTAGTTATAACGTTCAGGATGAGCTACAATAACTTTCAGCCCCTGAGCTTGCAATTCTTGAACAGTATGGAAAATCCCTGCAGATTCCATTAAATAAGACATTTCTATCAAAATATAATCATTTGGCATACACATATATGACTTATCGTCAATCAACTGTTGTATTCCATCATCTACCATATGTTCAGCTGCATAATATATTTTGCTGCTATTACCAGACTGCTTTAACTCGTTATGAAGTAGGTTATAAGCATTTTTTATAGTGGTAGCATTATTGTCATGCACAGCATGCATTATATGTGGTGTACAGATAAATGTACTTAAACCCAATTCATTTAACCCTTCTATTAATTGTAAAGATTGGCTTGTATTCTCAGCTCCATCATCTATACCCGGTAGTAGATGATTATGAATATCAACTTCCAAAAACTTTAAGGCATCCAAAGTGGCTATTCTGGAAATATCTATATCCTTCTTCTTACTAAACAAACTTGAAAAAAATCCCATTATATTAATTAATTACCCTATTTGAGCTTTTCTTAACAAATAGTATACCGAAACCATTTAGGCAAATATAAGATCCATATTTAATAGAAAATTAAATTATAAGAAAATACACATAATAGTTACATATAAGAGATTAAAAATACACATAGGGAAATTATTCGTTCCCCTTGTTAAAAAAATACACAATTACGTAATCTTGGTTCACCACAAGTTATTAGTTTTCACGAAATAAAGAGTCTATTATTTATAAAAAATTACAATACAGCATCGATCACACACCCTACATCGCAAAACTGTACAGTTTTTTGACACATCCCTGTGAAATATATTTTAACCTTACTGCGAAAAAAACAAAAGGAGCAATCATGCCCCTCTTCGTATTTCCCTCTAATCTCCATTTACACAAAAATTATAGGATAATTTTGCTGCTTCCTTATCTGGCAAACAGGTAAGGTATCCTATACTAATATGTGTAGCTAGATAGGAGGCATGGTCTATCATTAGTTGAAATAAGGTATCATTCCAACGTATGGCTGAACCGCTTGGTAATAAGGCCATCAGCGCCTTACCTCCTACTAGACGGCTTATCTTATTTTCGGGCGCCTGTTCCAAGCGCACCAATGCTTGCAAGGGGTATTGCTCATTTTTATAACAAACAGTTTTACCGGACCAAGGGGTACCATACATCCATATAGAACCATCATCATGTATGCGTATAGCTGGGTTATCATCATTTAATAATGATGTACCTGAGATATGCGTTAACCACAAACGGCTATGAGTACTCTTACCTGTACCACTAATCCCCAAGAATGCCTGGACCTTATTATCTTTTACTATAGCCGAAGCATGTATTAACATTCCTTGCTCTTGCAATATACATTGTCCAAATGCAACCATAATCATCCAAGTCGCTTGAAAATTATCATATATATCATTTGCAGATGCATATATAGTATTTTTCCGAAAATCTTTGCTGCTAAACATACTATAAGGATGATCCTTATCGCTATCGACTACTGTAGTAATATAGTGTGCCTCCGATTCCTCAAAACGAAAACGATAATCCAAAATATAAGAAATATCGCTTAGCAATTTACAGGCTTGTGGCTTGGGGTATGTGCTATCCACACAAAGCCTAACTTCCATAAAATATTGATCATCATAATCCCCATCCACCAAAAAATTTTTAAAAGAAGGTAAGATTCGCTCTACATCGACATCTGGAGGTATTGCAATCTTCAAATATAATCCAGCAATTTTATAAAAATAGCCTTTGTGTACCATAGTAGAATTTAATTAATAGAAACTTTCTGAGAACATAAATTCCCTAATTTCATATCATGTGTGATAAATATAAGTATTTTATTTTTCCCTACTTCCAGCAAAGATAGCATTAATCGCTCCGCAGTAGCTGCATCTAAAGCCGAAGTCACTTCATCGAAAAGATAGACAGATGCATCAGACAATAAGGCTCGAGCTACAGCTATTCGCTGCGCCTGACCTTCAGATAAGCTTGTCGCTCCCTCACCCACTTTCGTATCCAGACCTTCAGGTAGATCCAGTACAAAATCGGCACAAGCTAAATGTAATGCTTGCCTTAAGTCCATTTCAGAATGCACTTTATTAACCTGTAGATTATGACGAATAGTACCGGAGAACAATTTATCTCCTTGAGGAACATAAGCAAAATTAGGTCGATGGCCCCCATGCAATGCAAACACTTTTCCATCATTTATTATTGTAACATTACCTTTTTTGGGTACCAATAATGCTAGTAAAATGCGTATCAATGTGGTCTTCCCTTTACCCGAACTTCCTACTATAGCTGTAGATTTTCCTCGTTCAAAAGAAGCTGAAAAGTTTGTTAATACCGCTTTATTATCCTGATAGGAAAAGCTGATATCTTTTACACAAATAGCATCTATTTTCGTAAAAATTTGTATAGGATTTTCCTCCTCCTCCTCTACATCAATAACTTCTTTCAGCCTATCAGCAGATGTGCTGAAACGAATTAATTGCGGCACATAACTCATCAGAGACAATATAGGCCCCTGTATTCGGGCTACTAATTGTAAGAAAGCGGACATAGTACCAAAGGTTATTTCTTGCACATATAGACTATGTACTCCCCATAAGAATGCTAACAAAAAGCTCGAATTACCTATAAAAGATACAACTGTCCTAGAAAATAAAGAGAATCTTAACAGTTTAAGTTTCGTTTTATAAACCGCTATATGCTGAGCATGTACTATATCCTTACGCCATAGATTCAAATTTAATGCTCGTATAGGAAGACGCAGACGAATATTTTCCTGCATGCTTTGCGAGAGCGCAGATTCTTCTTTCTTTAATCTTACGTTCAGCTTTTTCAATCTTTTATAATATATTTTAGAAAAAAGAGCTAAAGGACTCAAACCCAAAATCATAAAAGCCAAGGTAGGGTCCATCCACCATAAAAATGAAAAAGCGGAAAGGAGCTTCAGACTGGTAACAATAATAGAAATTTGTGTTGAACACAATACCTGAATAGCTTCTGGACTATCTACCTGTAATCGATGCAAGATATCTCCCGTTGAAAATGCCGCAGCTTTAGCCCACGTGGTTTGCATTTGTGCATGGAGCAATTGCTGTTGCAAATCAAAAAGCATTTTCGCTTTCAAGTGATCATTAAACCAATTACCTATAAGACTACATGCCACTCCTATCCCTAGACTAAGCAACATCCCTATGACATAGTAACGCAATAATTCTTGTTGCGCTAACACAGCTGAGTCTATAGCAAGCTTAGAAAAATATATAAATAATAATGATGAAGCTAAGGCAACTAGCTCCGTGAATAGATACAAGTATAATCGCCTCCTATATGGAGCTAAAAATTTCCATATCCAGCAGTATTGTCTTAAGGTATAAACTAATTTCAAGATGATCTAAAAATTTTTACTAATTTATTAAATGCTTGAAATGCTGGAAATACCAAAGTTTCCCCAGGAGCCAAACGTACATACTTACTAAAAGATGATGTTAGTCGTTCAACACGTTTTACCCTCCCTGACTGGGATGCCTGATCAGCATATTGCGTATCGTGAAAACCAAAATTACCTCCTCTCAAAACATCAGCCAACATCCAAGCTGCAGCTTTCTCTTTTTTTGGAGCAAAAGGCAACTTATCCTCAGGTAGTCCTATATAGTTTATTAAAAATACATGAAATACTTCTACCCAACGTGATATACCTAGCTTTGCATAACAAGCTTTCAATTCTGCAGTATCATATTTTCCAGCCATAGCAGCATACAATACCGCAGCATCACAAAATTGTCGAAGACCTATACCATACGTAATTTGATGTTTTAGTATATGTATATTGACCAACAATAAATTTAACAATGGAGCTGGCACATGTACCGCAACATCACCTATAGAAAAAGATTCAAGTTGATGTTCGTATTTTTTTTCTAAGGATTTAATGTACTTCCAATGCCATGGATTTCTACTTTCAACTAGTCTTAAATGAAATTCCGTTTCTAACCCACGCCATAATAAAAAGGAATCCATAGCCGAAGCTGAATATTGCTTACCATACAATTTTCCTATTTCGCAAGCTTTATCATAAGATGATTTATCTTTAAAATACCAATCTATATCCCCTGAATTGCGATGTCCAGGTACAGGATAAAACTGTGCAATACCTTGCCCCTTCTGCAATATAGCTTCTATACCATGCGCACGAAATAGGTGAAGTTGCTCCTGCAAAATTTTATTCATCCCTTGATTCCGTTCCTCGATTTGCTGCACTCGTACGGACCATTTAAGCACAAGCATATAGGGCATGACGATAGACGAAGGTAGTGCTTGCAGTCCGTCATATACTATGGCCTCTACAGTTTGTACACAGGCCATAGTATAAAGCTCATACCAATCTTGCTCAGACATGTTTTGGTATAGCGCAATAGTGGGTTGTTGATTCCAGAGTGCTACACGAATCGTATCACACAATACAAGAGCTAGTTTATGCATAGACTTATACCGACACTAATCCATGTTTCACAAAGGAATCTAATAAAGCTTTCACATCCGCTGACGCCTCTTCTTCAGTCACATCATAGTGATCAAGCAACAATTGTACAAGATCCTCTGCTGAAAACTCTTGCCCAATGATCTGTTCCCATAGGAAAGCTGACACCTCATTAAGTGTAAAAACATTAGCCATATCCTGCTGCCCCAATTCAGGTTGTACGATAATATACTCGCCTGCTAGCTTTCGCAATGTCAATCCTTCTTTTAGTTTCATAATTTAATTTTTTTAATAACTATTCTCGGTATACGTAAATAGTACCACAACATACCCATCCATTTATTCCACCAACGATAGGTGCATAGCCTTTGGTCACCGCTATAAGTACCAGTGACAACAGCCAATACCTGCGCTATGTTTATTTTTTCTAATTGTCCAACATTATTATCTCCTGCCAACCATATACTCCGTTCATTCTTTTTCACTAATCGATGCAAGATAATATTGTTATTCCACTCAGCTAAGACTATATCTCCGTAGGACAGTCTATCTGCTGCTATGACTTTTAACTGTACCCGCTGACCATCATGCAGAAAAGGCAACATACTTTGCCCACGTACCGGTATGACGACACTTTGCCCTTTTAGCAACATATCTTTTACAGCAGCAAAGTAAGAGGAATTAGGTATAATAAATTTCCTCATAATCCTATTTTTTGCTGAACAAATGAAGCTGCTTCTGCTATAGATACATCTTTCAATAACACTTTCTTATCCCGATCTAGTACATATATCGTAGGATAAGCCAATAAGTTATATTTATGCTCCTGTAAAATACGCTGGTCAAGATCAATACCATTTGTCCACAAGGGAGACAATACTGACTTGTGCTTTTCATATTGAACAGCATCACCAAAAACATCAACGGTCAGCACCCCTAGTTTTCCCTCCTTTATCCATGTATTCATAAGGCTAGCACCTTTTAATTGTTCCAACATGGCACTGCAGGTGTGACAACTTGGATCGTAGAATATAAGTAAGAGAAAAGGCACATCTATCCCCGATAGTTCTTGTTTATTTCCTTTATCATTGCTGTATTCAAAATTTGCAGCCGTTGCTCCAACCCGATTTTTATGGAGCATATTTACGATATGACCATACTTGACAGCATACATATCGTTTATAGCTGGGAATTTCAATAACGCTTCAAACAATAGTAAACTATGTTCATCATTACGCATAGGTGAATTGGGGTGATAGACATAATGGTCCAATCTATCCCACAAAAAATACAATGCGCTGTCTACGGGCAATAGGTCCGCTATACGTTGAAGTGAATGTACAATAGTTGAAGAATCCTTCGATTCGATATAAGCCAAATAATTGGCGATAGCCTGATCTAATAAAACCGTATCCGTAAACACATGTGGTTCCTTGCGTAACAATTCCTCCCAATACGTATTTTTTTCTTCATTAGTAAGCATTTCCGAAACAGGTTCCTGTTTCTGCTTGTTTGTATGCTCACCACATGCAAGTATTGAAAATATTGTTACTGTTAAAAACCCTAATAATAGATGAAATAAATGCATAAAGCGATTAAATATTATAAATCAAATATACGACTAATTCTTGAGCTAAATAGTGGGCTAAAGTGCTTTAAACAATAGTCCAAGAGCTATATAATGCATATAGATACACATATGCTATTCATAATAATGGCGAGCATTTCTGCTCGCCATATTCTAAGATAATATTTCTAAATTCTAGGCTTGCTATTGATAGAAAACATATTTTTCAATTTTGATAGGACACGATCTTTGAAGCTTTTATTGCCGGTATCGCCATAACCATAGCCATAACCATAGCCATAACCATAGCCCCGAGCAAAATCTACATCATTAATTACTGTCGCTATATTAACTAATTTATTTTCCAAGAACAATTCGCGTTGTACTTGTAACAATCGTTTATCGAGATAATTTACACGCGACACAAATAAAGTTATGTCCGCATTCTTAGCAATCAACAACGTATCCGTCACCAAACTTACTGGCGCTGTATCGACGATGATATAGTCATAGTGCAATCGACCATAGGCTATTATATCATCAAAGTGCCCCGTCATTAACAATTCAGCCGGATTAGGCGCAATATACCCTGAATAGATAACATCAAAATTATAATTACCTGGCTTCTTGATAATGATATCTTCGACATGGATCTCTGGATTAATGAGGTACTGTGTGATACCGATATTCGTATGCTGTAGATGCGATATCCCTAAGTAGTCTAATACTTTAGGTGAACGAATATCCGCTCCTAATAATAGTACACGCTTTCCAGACATCGCCAAAATCTTGGACAAATTAGTAGCAACGAAAGTTTTACCTTCACCAGATATCGTGGATGTGACATAGATTACTTTGGCTGCATCCTTATCCCTACCCATCATAAAAGACATATTGGTACGCATGATACGGAAGGCTTCCGCAAGCGATGAGCGGTCATTATCTTTGATAATAGTTTCATCTGCCGAAGGGATTTCGCCCACCACTGGCGTACCCACGATATCTTCAATTTCCTTACGAGAGCTAAGTTTATTATCTAGTAAGAATTTTAAGTATATAGCAGCAAACGGAATTAATAAACCTGCTATCAGTGCTCCCAACATGATAATGCTACGACGAGGTGCGACAGGAAGATCAGAGCCATAGGCTACATCGATCACTTTTAGGTTGTCCGGACTTGCAGCAAGTTTGACCTCAGACTCTTCACGTTTTTGTAATAGCAACAAGTAAAGCGACTCTACAATCTGCTGCTCTCTGGCTATTTGTTTAAAACCAGACTCCTGTCTTGGTATATTACTTATTCGTCCTCTCAACTCCGATGATCTATTCACGAGGCTACGTAGAGATAGTTCAGAAGTACGCTTATAGTTTTCTAAGGCTTGTGCAATATTTTGATGACTTTCACGAATTTTTTCCTCATACGCTATGACTGTAGGGTTTTCTTTAGATGCCGACTTTAATAAATCATCCTTTTCCAAGATTAATTTATTGTGAGCACTGATTGTACTTGCAATAGAATTATCTTTTAAACCAATATTCGATGGTATTAATGTACCTACCGCCTGTTCACGCAAGTGATCCTGCATATATTGCACCAACTCTAACTGCGTACGATAATCTAACACCATTTTTTCATTATCTGTAGCCGTATTCAAGTAAGCCTGCGCTTCACTTTGCATATCCACAAGCGAGTTGGAAGATTTAAAATCTGCTGCATTACGATCTACATTTGATAAATTTGTAGATATCAGCTCCAATCGCTTATTGATAAATGATGCAGTAGCCCGCGTAATACGCATTTTATCATCCGTCACATCTTGATTATAGACATCGATGAGGGTATTAATGATAAGCTCTGCTTTCGATTTCAAATTGGACACCATACCAATATTCACCACAAAGGATTGCATTTCTTTATTTGGCGTAATAGATAAGGCTGCTAGATTAGACAATACAGCCCAGGTCTTAGGCACTATAATCACTTCGTATTTATTAGCCCAATCTCCCTTATATAATGGATTTTTAGTAATAGCAAATT
This sequence comes from Sphingobacterium sp., assembly GCA_045629405.1. Classification (GTDB taxonomy): domain Bacteria; phylum Bacteroidota; class Bacteroidia; order Sphingobacteriales; family Sphingobacteriaceae; genus Sphingobacterium. The sequence goes on from JAZQRD010000159.1 coordinate 12,205, forward strand.
GATGAGTATCGATGGTTATAGGCGCATTATAAGCAAAGGTAACACGTCGCTTCTCCCCTGCCCATTCATAGCTCAACTCCCCGCCACTTGCAGTTAGTTTAGCAACCGTAAAACTCAACAACATAGAATCTTGCTGTGTCAAAGGCTGTACAACAAAGGGAACATCTTTCGCTAGCAACTCCATAGATTTAATATTCCCTACATTGAAATATTGTATATGCAGATGATGCTTCTCCACGACTTTTTGCATCAACCGACGTGAGCGAATGACTTCAATCTGATCCGTCACGAAGGCATTGTATCGCGACCCCATACTCAATGGATTAGCTGCAAGCTCCGATAGACCGGAAAGCTCTCCAGCACCCGAACGTTCATCTTTCAGGAGCACTTTGGCACTTACAGTATAGCTATTCTGTGCATAGCGTAGATACAGAAAAGCAGCAGCTAGACAGACAAAAGCTGATAGGACAAACCATTTCCAATAATAGGCATATTGCTCAAAAAGTTGCCTTAAGTTTATTTCCTCTTCAGCAGTAGAAGTATGTTGGTTGGTAGTTTTGTTATCCATAAATATATTATCGGGTCAATACAGAGATTACAGTGATTACTAAGCCAGCTATAGATATAATGATATTCGTATTCGCTCCTAGTTTGGAATTATTGATTTGTGTTTTATTGGGTTCTACGTAGATAACATCGTTTTGAGCGAGATAGTAGTACGGAGAGTTGAGCACATCTTGTTGAGTCAAGTCTAGACGTTCGATATGCTTATGACCATCTTGCTCACGCACAACTAAGATATTTGTACGCACCGCACTATTGGTTAAATCTCCCGCCAGCCCCAGCGCCTCTAAGATAGTAATACGCTCTGTAGGAATAGTAAATGATCCAGGTTTAGACACTTCACCCAATACTGTGATACGAAAATTATTGAAATTCATATTCACGTTAGGATCCTTTATATAAACAGACAATTTTTCTCTCAATAAGTCAATCGCTTGCAGACGTGTCAGTCCTGCTACTTTTATTTTACCTAGCATCGGGAATTGGATATTGCCATCTTGATCCACGGTGTAGGTAGGTCTCAAGGCCATCTCTAGCGATGAGTTGATATTTGTAGGCGAATTTGTGGATACAGGGTTAAATGGCGCCGTCACCTTTGGATCCGCCGCAGTCACCGTGATGGTCAATATATCTTGCGATTGAATCTTTGGGATAAATTGATTATAATCCGTAGACACTTGTGTAGAGTCCGGTTGCAAATAGACCATTTCCTTACGCGATCCGCAAGAGAAAAGAGTTAATCCAATCAGGATTAAAAAAAAATATCTAATCATAAGTTAAAATTTCTTGGCATGTAGTAATTCGAAATACACTCCACGACGTATTGCAAAAATATAGTATAATGCATGAAATCAAAAACAAATTTAATATTAATAAACAAATACCTAGTATTAGGTACAATTTTATTCAGGTATATTACATGGTGTCTACCTGCTGAATATGTTACACTATGAAAAAATCCAGTAATTACTAAAAAATCTTAAACTTTCATTATAAATGAAAAATAATTATCACAACAACTATATTGTTTTGCAATATTTTTTGTCGATTTTTATTTATGCACAATATCAAATACACTATTATTTAGACAATAATTGTTAGTGCAATTATTTATTATAAATAAATTTAATATCTTATCATATAATTTTTTTAAATTATGTCAAACATTTATATCTAAATCGTACTTTTGTAGTAAGTAAGTTAATTAATGACATAAGTCATTTATTTCAACCAAGAACAACTCTTAAAAAAAATATGAAAACAAAAAAAAAATATCTTGCTCCTACATTAGATGTAGAACAGATAAAACTAGAACAAAGCATTGCACAGACCTCTGCTACTGGTACAGCTACACCAAGTAATTTAAAATTAAATGAAGAAGAAGGATCCGGAGCTAATGCATGGGATACAAGTACTTTTTAACTTACATAAAATAATTATCATGAAATTAAAATATATCTTACTACTCCCACTTTTAACTTCCACTCTTGTTTTTTTTAACACAAGCTGTGAAAAAAAATCACCATCTGACGACCAAGAAATAATTAAACCTGAAGACAATAAGATTGTTATTTCTTTTGGAGGTATCAAAGAAGATGAGCTAATCACCAAATCTGCATCTAATAAATTAAATACTGAAAAACCTCAGCTTGTTGAAGGTTCAGAATTTGATGTTATCACATCAGTAGATAACAAGTTAGATGGAAGTAATTTCACTATAGACAAAACAAAATTCAAGTCTACTAATGATATTACTGAAAATATCAAATACACTTTTTACTTGTATAAAAAAACAGGCAATGATTATGTTTTTGATAAATCAATTAATCTAACAGCTAATACGCCTCAATCTGCAGAGGTAGAAGTAGGTGCTCAGTATAAATGGGTAGCCATGTCTTTAAATTCTACTACAGAAGATTTCCCTACTGTAGCCAATGGTGGTCAAGTAAGTTTGCCAGGGAATAAAGATATTATACGTGCAGCAGGAGAATTTACTGCTAGTGCAGGAAATAATAATATCAATGCTATATTTAATCGTGTAGTATCTCGCATAGGTATAGAACTTAATACAATGGGTATGTTTGCTCCGTTAACTGGAGGAAATGTTACTGTATCGGGTATTAGCTCAAAAACAGGAACGTTAAACCTTATAGATGGTACTATCGTCGGAGGGCTTACAACAGCTACCTTACCAACTGTATCATTAGCTAGCTTTATAGCAGAAGATTTAAGTGCTACAGACCAAAGTTTAGGTAAAAAACATCATCGAACATTTTATTATTACACATTAGAAGAAGTAGCACAAAATATTAGAGTACAAGTAGCCAATCCTATCGTTGGCGTGGATCTAAAAGCTTTACCAAATAATGAGCAGACTGCAGAAAGATCTTTTACAGGAACACTAAATCAAACTAAATCTATTACGCCTACAAGGGGCAAGAATCATAGATTATTAGTTGCCCTTACAGAAACGCCACTAATTAGAGATGGTGTTAGCTGGGCTAGGTCAAACTTATATTATACTGGTCCTACACAGTCTGGACAAACTATGACTTATAACCCATATAGGTTCTATCACAATAATATAACAACTAATGATGATAGAGGATATTTTGCTTTTAGAGGACACCTTCCTAAAACCTGGGCAGAAAATAATGTAGCTAAACAAAAAGACCCATGTGCTTTAATATACCCAGCAGGATTATGGAAGACTCCTATAGATACCGAACTAAACACGCTTACAGGTGGCTCTCCGGCACTTTTAACTGACGTAATTGGTAATATTTTAGATGCCTTAATTAGTACTCCAGGTACATCATTTACAAACACTGAAAATAAAGAAAGTTTTAATTATTCCGTTTCCTCATTTGGCCAGCCAACCACCACAGGTTTAAATTCTGCTTACGCGCAACATGATGCAAAAAACAATAGTCTTAACTTTCCAGCTAATGGGTTCTATACTGCGACAGAACTTCTTAATTTAGTAGACTTACAATTGGGCAACTTTGGTGAATTTGCTACTTTCTGGACTAGTAACACTGTTACTGGCAATGTTTTAGGTTTAAACTTAGATGGACTAGCAAATATAGGGGCCTATGGATTTTCTGGAGGTAGAACACTATTAGGCGGATCATCAGCCTCAAAATCCTTAGGGGTTGCGAATATTGGTCTACTTGGAAGTGTTTCTGTAATAAAAACACCATTCATGAATGTTAGATGTGTGCGTGACAATACTTGGGTCACAAAAAGCGCAAGTGAGAGCTATAATCCAATGCCGGATTATTCACAACTATTTTAAATGTATAATTTAAAATTATCCTGAATTTATTCTATATTGTTCAGAAATTGAAAATACCAATAACTATACAGTAGTAACCATTATGTTACTACTGTTTTTTTTCTCTGTTAATCATCTCAGTTTAAGATTACATTTAGCTATCTATGATTATATAATTAGTTTAACGAACATTTTTATAAATGCAGAGCAACCCCCTGAGATGGCTATAAATTAGCTGTGACAGATTACTAGGGGTATGACTGTATTTTACCAAATACTCCAGACCTAACAAGTAGCAAACACAATAAATTGGTGGATAGTAATGGATACCCTTGTGTCTTAGTTTATCCACATGGTACTTGGACTTTTCCTAGAAAAGATAACTATGATGATCTGTTCAGTACCACTGGATCAGCTAATATAAATAAAACTAGAGCCAGAGAAAATATCGACCCTACTAATGATATCAACACATTGGGTTTAGAGGTTTTAAGTACAACTTTAAAAAATGTGCGTTGTGTGAGAGCTAAGGAATCTAAATAATAATTTGAAAAGTCAGAAAATATATATTCAATAAAGCAAATAAAAATACACAACCAAGATAAAAAGCAGTAATGGCACAATGCCATTACTGCTTTTTATTTTATAGAATTAATTTAAATACTAATATATTAAATTTATCTTCTAAACTTAGCAACTTCAGATACGTTATTAGTCACGCATTTAATAGTGAATGCAGAAGTGTTACGATTAGTATAGTTATGAATATCCCAAACTCCCATCCAAATATTAGCATTTACTTGTAAATATTTGTATGACTTAGAACTTTCATCATAAGCCCAATAATAACCTTGATTGCCTGCTTCTTGCTTAGTACTACCATTATTGTAAGCACCTGCAAACTTAAAGAAAATAGCATTTTCTAAATCCAATTTACCATCTTTATTATAAGCATTAAAGTAAATACCTTGGTCAATAGTAGAAACATAACGATTTGGTGCATCAGGTTCAGGAGAACCTTCTGGGCGTGTACCCTGCCTTGTAGCATCGATCATATTTTCATACTCTTTCACTGTAGGCAACCTCCAAGTACCTGCCGGATTAAGTAGAGAACATGGATCTATTAACTCACCATTTAAATCAATACTAGCGCTTTTATTATAGTTATCATCATTGCTTTCGTTAAATTCTTTAGGCCATTGATAACCTGCAAAGAAATAATCACCCTGATCATCAATAGAATATTTACCTGTAGTCTTATCGTAAGTCAATGAACCAGTAGTCCATGCGAAATTACCAATAGCAATCGCATCAAAAGTCGGTTCTTCAACCTTTTTAACCAATTTCATCGTTAAAGTATAACGAGCACCTGGTTCAATATTAAATTTGTTCAAGAAAGGTAGCGTATGTGTTCCTGCAATACCATCAATGGTGACTCCATTTAAGGTGAAACCTACTTTTTGCGAACCTTCTCCTGCATACACAAAGAAAGGTTTAGAGCTCCAAGTTTTCGCTGCTGCTGCAACTGCTGCATTAAAAGTAATAACTTTTTTTGTATCGCCTTCTTTTGTATTAACTTTGAAATCATCATCATAAGTTACGTTTGTGTTTTCGAAAACCTCACTAAAATCAAAAGATTCAATAGCTTTTACATCACCAAATTCTGAAGCATCTAATTTAACTGTTAGTTCTGTAAATAAGTGCTGAAGGTCTAATTTCAATTGTGTAGGAGCATCCGAAGATACTGGAACCACTTTTTGTACAACCATAGCACCTGCAGATGCTGGAATAGCTAAGTCTAGATCTTCTAATGAAGAAGGTAATTCCAACTTCACATTTTCATTTTTACCATTTGCTAAACCTACCGCTACAAAGTTGTATTCCCCAGCAGCAAGACTCGCTACCGCTTGTCCTTCCTGGATTTCAAAATCTACCACTTTATTAATTCGAAGGCCTCATTTGCAATAGTATACGATGCACAATAGTCCATACTTATATAGGCATTAAAAGAGGAAAGCAATAGAATATCTATATTGGATTTAAGATCTTGGCCTTTTAAATCCACTAATAAAAAAAGAAAGAAAATGCAATAAAAAATTAAGCTCTTAAACACGTTAGTATGAATTAGGGAACGCAAATCTACTCATTAATTAATTGGAAAAAAATTAGCATTGGGGGAATGATAGGATATAAGCAATTTAAAGCCTTACGCAACTATCTAATCTTATTGTAAAGCAATAAATTTAAACGTTTATAACAATTAATTGTACCAACGGTGAATGTATACTATATCCGTTTTTTAGACCCATACAATAGGTTTTTATACCACCAAATCATAGAAGTCTCTTAAGAAGAAAATAATTTTATCTGGAGCGCTCATCACTTTTTTAGAGTTAGCAACCGTTTTAATAAGTAATAATCTGTGTATGTACCTATACAATAAGAAGCCTCCAATATCATGTGGAGGCCTATCTCATTTTATTCAATATTCTTTTGGTTGAAAACCATAGAACGATCAACTCAACTATAGCTATTTTACAAATTACATTAATTATAAATCTCGTACACAGCGAATATTAATACGATGATATTTATCGTAAGTTGTAGCAGTTTGCGTTCCTTCTGCGGGTCCTCCATTAACTGTGCTTGTATGGAATATTTTCCTTGTTCCGGTTTCATTAGATCTAAAATATCCACCAAACAAAGCTCCCGTTAGGACGGTAGAAGTATTGGCTATATAATAACCAAAAGAATAGAATCTAATTGAAGAGCCTATTGTTGAAGAAACCTGCGTCAAACGATAGCTATTTCCTGTATCATCAGTGTCTTGTCCTTCTTTGATCTCTAAAACAGTATTATTCTCAAACAACGCTGTAAACTCGGCAATACTAGGTGAACGCCATGTATTTTTAGGTAATATTTCCTTACAGGGATCTTTCGGTTCAACTGCTGTATCCTCCCAGGCTTCTGTCGGTATTAATCCACCAAATCTCCAATAATCCGATTCTTTTTGAGCTCTACCGTCACGCGCATTCGCTCTTATACGGTATTTATGAACATCTTTAGTGCTATCATAATATAAGTTACCATATGCCCAAAGTACTGTTCCATCCAAAAAACCATTTTGGAAATAGATATTTGCTTCACTCTCCATTTTATTCTTTAGAAGCTCATCCTTAATAGCATACTTATAGGGATTTGAATTAGACGCATAGTCAACTTTGACTGCCGTAGGTTTTCCATTTTCAGCTATTTTCAATCGCGTCATATTCAATACTAGCCCTAAGTCTTCCGCCTTTCCTTGAATAGATTTATAAAAATAAATAGGAACTTCTACACTTTCTAATGGATTAGTCTCCACATCAAAAGAAAAAGTTTGGATTATTTTTTCTTCTTCCGTACGAGTCGTCTCTATGACATTTCCTGAAAACAAAGACATTGCATATTTATTAATACCTGAACCAATGGTCACATGGCCTGCAGCTTGATGCAAAGCAGATGTTATCGTGCCTGCATCTAGACGTATGTTGAGCTTTGCTGATACTGGTACAAAAAGAATACTAAAATCTTTATTTCGAACGAGGTCTGCACCAAGTATTTTACGACGGTAGGTTAAGAAATCTCTATCCTCTGGAATTCTGATTTCTGGAGAATAAGGAGTACCCATGCGTTCAGAAAGGGTATTTTGGATTGGAAGCCCTTGTTCAGATAAATCATTATAAGAATAAGCAACCATTTCATAATACACATTTGCAGACTGATCTATCGAAGGCAAAGTAATTGGAGTTGCACTTCCTACTAGCCCATTAGACCAAGCAACTAACTCTACATTAGATTTTACATCACCTAGTTGTGTATATTTATATACTAAAACAGCATAAGTAGTGTTGATAGACATAGGCTTATGTGTAGGCCTAGGGTCAGACTCAGACTTGAAAAGTGGAGCATTATCTACACTATTATAATTTATTACTGCAAACATATCCGAAGTCACAGCCTGCGTATGTGTTGGAGGTATAATATTAGACTGGCCTGATTTAGTTTTAATATTCGTTTCTATACCCGCTACAGATACATTCAACACGACACCCTTATCAACAATAATTTCATGTGATTCAGCATCTTTTTGACAAGAGACACCTCCTAGGCTGACTGAAGAAGCTAGGATTAAATAAGCTAATTTTCTCATCATATTTATTTTTTTAAAATATTGCAGAATATCCATTTGTTGATTCATTTTGTCCACGCTCTTCGTAGTTTACATCAGCACTAGATTCAAGGGTTTCTAAAGGCTGCTGCGACCCCGCAGCAATACTTTGTTCTAATTGTATTACATCCAATTTAATTTCAGGTGAGGAATAGGTCAATTTAATTTTTTCCATAAAAAATATAATTTCTAGATTTAACAATTTTTCGTCTAAAATAATGATTAATGTCATTTTTTAGATAAAAGTCTTAAAAAATAAAAGAAAAAAAATTAAAGTTTATAATTTGTTTATGCAATTAAATTTATGGAATATATTTTTTCTATTTAAGAAACAGATTGAAAACTCCATGTATTTACATTACCTTTCTTGTTAAATATTATTTTACAAAGAAATTATTTACACTAAAAAACCCAACACCATTAACGAATATAAAACTGACCATCAGCTATTTACAACCACATATCACGTTCATAAGGATAAATCTGTACTTTTACAAACACTTGGAATAATTTAAATCCAACTTGCAAATAAGTGATCTTAATCATATTTTTGCCGCAATATATTTAGTTGCATATCACATTATAGTTATGAGTAAAAAATTAATCTATCAACAACCCACTCTAGAAATCACTGTGCTTAAGTTAGAGCAAGGCATTGCATCAGGTTCAATAAATACCTATGTACATCCGGAGACCAATAACAAAATGGATCGTGTAGAATACGATAATACGGAATCGGGTACACAAACTTTATGGTTCGACTAAACATAATCTCAACACTACCTTATGAATAAAATATTATTTAGTGCACTTTTCTTAGGAAGCTTAGCTGCATTTACTTCTTGTGATAAATCAGAGGATATACAACAAGACCATATAGAAATAATCGATGGTAAGACCTATCGTGAATTAGAGGTCAATTTCACGGGTATAGTACAGAATGAAAGTATTAATTTCAAGTCTAGCCCGATCAAAAATGCTGATCACAGCTTAGGCGATGGCTCATTCGCTACTACGGCTCTAGAGAATTCTACATTTCCTATTTTGCAAAAAGACAAACCTTTCTTTAAGTCGTTTCCTATCACACAACCTGGTGAATACCCGAAGAATGTTAAAAAATTAGAAGAGGGTACTTTAGTGATGTTATTGATCTTTGATGATAAGGGTAATCATATCAGCAGTAAATTATGTACTATTGGCGATAAGAATACGATTAAAGTGCCCATTCCTGCTGGCACAGCTGGCTTAACTGATTTTCGTTCTGTAGCTATTTCATTCAATACGAAGAATAAAGATGACTTTAAGTTTATGGATGAAAATATACGTTATACTAGCACTAATTTTCCAAAGATACACACGCCTGTAGATAAGGAATTACTTTATCATTCAGCTGGTTTTGGAGTCAATGGCGTCGATCCATCGAATACTAACCCAGAGCAACCAGCCGGTATTCAAGTGGTACTTTATCCACAGACTGCACGTATTGGTATTACAGTTGATGCGCGTGGTATGTTCGGAAAGGTAACTAAAGTGGTAGGTCAAATTACGGAATTAGCGTATCAAAAAGTTGCTGATTTCGACATCCTTCATCAAGAATTTGTTAATATCAAGGATACCATCACGACCAAAATCATAGATTTTACAGGATCGGTTGACACCTTAGCCTATTATACGTATACAGCTGTGGATCCCGCTAAGAATACACTTCCTTCGCTAAAAGCAGAGCTTTCTAATATTACGGTAGAAACGGCTAATCGCACGAAGAAAGTATTAGTAGATGCTGCACGTACGTTTACCTTTGGCTCCAACCATACACTAACTGGACAATCGCAAATTAATGGTCGTATCAACTTAATTGAAGGATTTAACGATGGGGTAAATACGTGGGCATATGCCAACCTATATTACGATCAGACAGCTCCAACAGGATTTAGATATAAATTCAGAGCAAATCCATGGGATGGCTTTAAGCTAGCTGAAACAGATTACTGGGTGTATAATCGTATTTTACCAAATACTGCAGCCCTTTCAGGCAGCATAGACGGTAAATTGGTGGATATCAGTGGAGACCCATGTACCTTAGTCTATCCACATGGTACTTGGACATTACCTACAAAAGGTAACTATGATGATCTGTTCAGTACAACTGGATCAGCCAATAGCAATAAAACGAAGACCAGAAAAAATATCGATCCAACGAATGGTATTGAATACACGAATGTGAATCTCAATGGTAAAGATTTGAAATTTTTCACCCTTGGCAATATTGGTGGTTCTATTACAGAAATCAATCAAGGGCAATATCAAATCGTGAAGCAAGTAGGTTATGATTATTATAGCGTAGTAGGTACGGGTGAATATGCCATCGCCGGTGGAGATGGTGTAGCGCGCAGTATTCGATGTATTAAAAAATAAAAAAAAACGATCTAGAACACTTATAAAAGTATCCTACACAACATGTGCAGGATACTTTATTATGTAATTATTCTTTATCGTCTTTTTGTTGCAACAACTTGGTTATTGCAAAACTGACTAAGGTTCCAACCATTGCCATCAACATGGTTTGGAGCAGTTCACCAAAAGAAAAGGAAGCCCAGACCGAACATAGCGCACCTCCTAGCGCCGAGAATCGAAGGTCATTCATTCTGATCATACACACCTCCTTTCTGCTCATCCCTTCCATCCTTTGTACCCTTGTTTTCTGTACCTGCATCGAGCGCATGTAGCCCCAAGGCTATATATTGCACCCATTTTTTCCATTTCATGGGCCATTGTATAGGCGCTTCTAACAGCACACGCAAGACGCGCAGCGATTTATTTAAGAACTTTTGTATCATATTTCCTCCTTATTTAAAGAACTGATTGGGATTGATTAGCTCCCCTTGCTGACCAGCCTTGATCTGCAAATAGACAGTATATCCTTGCCCCCATAGTGCATAAACTATGGCCTTAAGCTGTGCCAATGCAACACGGCTCTGTAAGCCCTGACCCGCTGCAGTTACACTAGAGACAGGAGCTATACACCCTTGTAGTTCACGCATAGCATGATTTGCCGCGTGTATCAATATCCCTGATCGCCCTGCCACCGCAGGTATACCTATCTGCTCGCCAAACTTACTGTATACATGTTTGGCCAGACGGTACACACCCTCTGGAATACAACTTATACGCTGTTGATTGTCTCGCCAAGGTAATTCAATCGTATAGCAGATGGGATTGCCATCTATAGATAGTATACCATTGGTACCCGCTACTCCATAGCTACGCAGGAGCGTGAGGTATTTGTTTTTTCTTTTCATATGTACTCCTTCGTTATTTAACGTCCTATGATGCTTACCGCTTCAGACCAATCTCCTATCCCTTTATTATTACGCGCACGCACGCGGACATAGTAGCGTATTCCGGGTTCTATCTCTGGCAGTACATTTCCTCTAGAAGAGCTTGTTTGATAGGTTTTTGTCCAGGCTATGCTACCCAGCTCTCCCATTTGACCGATAGCGATCTCGTATTCCCATGCCTCTTGGACGGCTTTAAAGTCCACACGTAGCTGCCCTGATATGCGACCATCGCGCAGGGATATACGCTCCGTGACGCGTGGTATCTGCTTGATACGTGGCTGTGCCATCAGTTGTAGACCTGTACTCAGTAGTTTAGAGATGTGCCCTCGCGCTTGCTCATTGGCATATATGGCTAGACTGCGCAAGCCATTTAATAAGTGTAGACGACTTTCATTTTTTTGGCTCACTTCTAAAGCCGAACCCCTACGTGAAGCCACTTCATGCTTGGCTGTATAATCCGCTACTAGATCCGCAAAACTGTTGAGGTCTGGTATAGGGTTCGGAAAATCTACCGTAGCTTCTTGCATGGCCTTCCATACACGCCCACCCAAGGTGGAAAGTTCAAAATCTGTCAGGTGATCATAATTAGATCTTAATTTTTCTATACGCATCTTATATTTCTTTAATTGTGAGTAATAGTAATGAACAGGAGATTCATACACATCCTGTATAGATCAACGTATATCTGTATGGGCGGTCCTCTTATCATGCTCTTGTGTGGTTAGTGTCACACAAAGGTGTACACTTAGAAAGATGCACACGAATATTGACACAACCTGATACAACATGACACTGTTATACCTTGATGTTGCTTCAAAGATGACTTACACTAAATATAAATGGTTGCAAAGGGAGTGACTAGGGGCGTGGTGGGCGATAGACTATAGCTTTCCTTTGAAGTAAGCATATATTTTGCGGTGATGTTCGACTTCGGAGAGCGGGATGCGAACTTGACCATTTTGAAGGATGAACCGTATTTGTCCAGACTTTCGAAGTCTATTGAGGGTGGATCTAGAGATGTTGAGTTCCAAGTAGGCCTGCCTTATCGTGAGTAGCGGATCCTCAAGTGCTAAAACATTTTTAGCTGGAGGTGGTGCTTCGTAGTCGGCTGTATGAATAAGATTTTTGCTTGTTAGATAACTGCGTAACAAGCGATAAATTCCTAACAACAGCTGTGTCGTTAGTTCATCACTATGTTTCATAGTATAAAAATAAGGGGTTAATAATTGTTTATAGAGAAAACATAAAGCGCACAATATTGTTTTAATTAATTTTTAAACCTACGGTTTATAGATAATAAGTAGCTTGAAATTGGCGTAGGTGTGTAGCAGATATTCGCAAACTATATATCCCTTACATAGCGTCGCCTACGCCATCGAAGCTGGACTACCTGTAAGCCTACTCGAACGTGAGATCTGGATAGACCGAAGGTGTAGCGTATAACGTGCTAGCGATCGCTTTGTCGATCTATCTGATCCTGTCGTATACAATAGCGATATATCCATAATCTGTTGAGACTCCAGGGAACTATAGCTACCTCCCTCTCTCATTCCCATACTCTACGATAACGGAAGCATGTATCACATGAAACATCCCTTTGTCGTCGCCTGATCCGCAATAGTTCAGTGTTAAACTATCATGAACCCTTTATGCTGGCACAGCCATATAGAAGAACATCTAGGTCATTAGGACATTTGTCGACTTGACACCCACTACCTTGTACAGAGTTGCCAATAGACAGCAACGAATACTGTTAAACATAAAAAACATGGCCGCAGTAACCATGTTTTGTTGTTGTTTGTTTGTTTTAAAATATAATAGTAGTATGAGCTATTTATAATGTATAAAGTAATCAATAGGCCAAGTATGATCATCCAAAGGTGCATGAGAGATAGGATGATCCGCATAAACTAATAATTCGGAATTAGCTTCAATTGCACGGAAGGCCGTCGCATACCCTTTAGGAACATGCAAAACCTGCATATTACAGGCACGTAATATTTTCATATGTACCGGTAAATCCTTACTAGCATTGCCCCAATTATCAATTTTTAGCAATGAAACTTCGAAAGCTCCGGACAAAACATAAAACCAACGTTGTTCGATACGATGCCCTCGCCACCCTCTTACAAGCTCGGTATCTGCATTCGTTATAATATAGAAACGTTTCACAGCCGACATGTCAAAATCGTTAACAAAACGAATCTGTCCTCGTTGATCTGAAGCTTCGCCTCCTTTGATAATACTGATATCTTTCATACTTGCTCGATATTAAATACTCATGGAAGTATATTTACGGATGATATAAGTCTTTGCAAATAAGTATACCATACTTAGTATGCCCAATAAAACTAAACTATACACCATTTGTCTTGCAACAGTTTCCTGATCAATTAGTAACACCAAAATCCCTATACATACTTGTAATAAGCCATATAAAAAAGAAACCCAAAGTTTGTTAACACCAGCTTCGTTTGCTAAAAATTGATACAAATGAGAACGATGCGCTTCAAAGATATTTTCCTTTAGATACAACCTTCTTACAATGGTCCAGACAGCATCAATTCCGTAAACTGTGAGGAATAGAATATAAATATAGTTGCCTGTAGTCATAATTAAAGATCCTAAAGCAAATAATAGTATAAATGCTACAGCTACAGAACCCACATCACCAGCAAAACATTTTGCTTTAACCCTGAAATTAAAAAATCCAAAAACAACTATACCAATAATAGTAAAAGCTAGTAAATCAGCATCTATAAATGAATACCTCAGATTTGCATAATACAATAAACCTGCAATAGCCAGACTATAGGAGGCTGTGATTCCGTTAATTCCATCCATGAAATTGTAAGCATTTATCACTCCTACAATGATGATAAAAGCAATCACCAAGAAATACCAAGGATAATCAAAAATATGCAGTTCATAAGCCATTAATATAACCGACGTAAAATGAATCAATAACCTCAATTTATTAGATAAGGTATACATGTCATCTAAAAAGGAAATGACTGTCATTAACGTTAATCCTAAAAAAAACCAAGGGTATAAACCGCCTGAATAAATAAAATACAGTAGGGTTGCTACATAGAAAATAATACCTCCACCTCTTAATGTAATTTGCGTATGCGACGATCGCTCATTAGGTTTATCGATTATATTAAATCTATCTGCAATTTTAAAGTAGAAAAGTTCTAGCACAAATAAAACACAAGCAGTTAGCAGATATACTAAGTAAGAATTCATTTTATTATTAAAAATTAATTTTTGATATTATCTAATTGCTCATAAATGGAGTTATTAGAAATATATTCTGGCACTATTTCTTTCATAGCCGCCACAAGATCTAAAGGATCTGCCAATTGACCAACGTAGCACACTTTTTGACAAAGGTCGTCAATTAATTCTTTTTTTTCTAACACATCATCCGTATTGACTTTAGCAATCATTATCTTTGGATGGTGCGTTTTCTGCGTATTTTCGTCAGAGGCTAACAATTCCTCAAATATTTTTTCGCCCGGACGTAAGCCCACAAATTTGATATCAATATCTTCAGGATAACGTAAGCCTTTTAACTTAATCATTTTCTTTGCCAAGTCATAGATTTTAACAGGCTCTCCCATATCGAATACAAAAATCTCGCCTCCATTGCCCATAACCCCAGCTTCGAGTACGAGTTGACACGCTTCGGGTATCGTCATAAAGTAACGTGTAATATCGGGATGCGTGATGGTCAAAGGACCACCATTGTCGATTTGTCTTTCGAATAAAGGAATTACGGAGCCATTAGAACCCAAGACATTACCAAATCGCGTGACAATGAAGTTCGTCTTAGAAACCTTATTGACAGAAGATACCGCTATTTCGGCAATACGCTTGGTAGCACCCATTACATTCGTAGGATTTACCGCCTTATCTGTAGATACCATCACAAATTTGTAAACGCCATACTTATCAGCCAACTTGGCCAATTGATAGGATCCGCATACATTGGTATAGATAGCCTCATAGGGATTGACTTCCATCAGAGGTACATGCTTATACGCTGCCGCGTGGAATACATAGGAAGGACTATGGCGATAGAATATATCATCCATAAATATGGCATCGCGCACATCGCCCACGATAAAATCAATATGCACAAAATTAGTATTAGCAATCTTCAACTCTTGCTGCAAATCATATAAGGCTGATTCGGCCTGATCTACCACAATAAGTTTCTTTATAGAACAATTAGCTATCTGCCGTACTAATTCAGAACCTATAGAACCAGCTCCACCCGTCACCAATACCACCTTACCATATAATTCTTCGTGAATAATTGGATTATCCAACTGAATGGCCTTTCGGCCCAATAGGTCGTCTACTTTGACCGTACGGATTTGTCTCCTTGCCATTTCGGACCCTAACAATTTGGCGGAGTTCGGAATGATTTTTAATTTAATAGGCAAGCCTTCAGCCAATTCAGAAATCACTTGCATGCGAGCAGGATTTTGTTGGTCTATAGCAATGATCAATTCCTGTGCTGCAGTAGAGGTAATGAGATCCAAGGTCAAATCCTGTAAAGGGCGGATTTTGAGACCATTATGAAATCTACCTATGCGTTTAGGATTATCGTCTAATATAGCAGCTACTTTGTAGCGATCTTTGGATGAATGCTGCAATAGTGCAAAAGTATGCATACCCATATCGCCGGCGCCAAAGAGGATGACACGTATGGCAGAGGACCTATGTTCTTTCACAAAATTTTGATACATATGTTTGTAGACAACACGTGATAGGCACATGAGCATACCCACACAGATAGCATGTGTCAACAGATGGGACTGTGAGAAAGCAAGTTCGGAAACACGATTCGATTGTAAGC
>JAZQRD010000160.1:0-5913 GCA_045629405.1 Sphingobacterium sp.
TTTTGATTGCTGCTTCGAACAAACTTTTCGCTTATCAACGTACAACTGGTGTAAAAACATTTACTAGCCTCGTTACGAATGCAAATTTAAATATATTGACTGGCACCTACGGAACAGCCTCAATCAATTCTGTGGGAATTACTGCCTCAAATATGCGCGATACTACCGTATCGGGGTGTATAACTTGTAAGGTTGCTACTTTTTATACTACAAATAAAGAGGCTGTAGCAGCTTCAACGTTAGCTATACAATTTAAATCTTTAACAATTAATCACCCATCAGCTGCTTCTCCTACTATTTATGGTGCGAATTCAGTTGCATTTTTCACAAATGAAGCATTCATACCGAGTGAGAACAACTTTTATCGTCTAAAGGCTTCATTAGTACCCGGAGTACAAACAGCTAATGGTTTAATTTGGGCTCCTACAAATTTATACTATGATGGTACACATAAATTTAGAGCATCAAATTACTTCCAACCAAGTGCTTCACAAGATTATTTTAGATTCTTAGCTGAAACTCCAAGCGGTTCAGCAGAATCTGGCAATGATCCATGTACAAGAGTTTTACCTTTAAATACTTGGAGAACTCCAACACAAGCAGAATTTGCTTCACTTAATGAATATTTCGATGGAGTAGTTCAAACCACAAATGCGCTCTTAGTTTTAGGTACAACGTACGCACAAAAATTTAGTGTTGCTGAAAATGCTATCGACAACCTTAGTGACCCACTCGTAGCTGAGCACGGTAAAGGCTTATATTTCATCTATGGTGGTTATAGAGATCGTGTAACAGGACTTATATTGTTAAGTCCAATTGGTATAGAATTAGCAAATCTTGGAGTAGGAGCGGGGGCCATGTATTATTGGACTAAAACCCCAAATGGTACTTTTAATGCTTATTATGCTTATAGCTTATTAGTAGCTATACTAGCAAACGGAAGTGCATTTAGCACTACAGCTTCTCTGACAGGTACGTCGGACGGACAAATGATTAGATTTGTAAGAGGATCTATGATTCCATAAAAATAAAAAAGCAGGCCAAATGGCCTGCTTTTTTATTAACTGGCTGATACTTTTCCTCTCCATATTTACTATCTTTAGCTAAGCATAGAAATACTTTATGAAAAAATTTCATTACACCGATGGGAAAAACTCTTTTGGACCTTTTACTTTAGAGGAATTAAAAAATCAAGGCATCACACCCGGAACCTATATTTGGTCACCCGAATTAACCACATGGACTAAAGCTAAAGATGTAACAGAAGTCGCTTTCATATTTACTTCACAAGCAGCAGCTACATCCACACCACCTCCTATACAATATACAACAGAAGAACAGACTGCCGATACTTATGAACCTTATGGACAGAAGCATACGCCATCGCCTAATAACAATTACGAACGTCCACCAAAGACATATTTAATTGAAGCCATCTTGAGTACAATATTCTGTTGTTGGTTATTAGGTATACCATCCATTGTATACGCAGCCAGTGTAGAACGAAAGTTTTATTCGGGAGATCGTGAAGGTGCTGAGGAGGCTTCGAAAAAAGCTAAAAAATGGATGATCATTAATATTGTAGCATCTATCTTATCATGGCTATTATATCTTGGATTCTATGGCACAGCGGTGATTTGGGGATTTTTTAATGCTGTATAGAAAGTTTATTATATTCCTATGTATTATTGGGGGCATCCTATGCTTGCTATGGGTGTATCATCAATATAATCCATTAGATTCTATTCTATTTCCAAAATGCCCTATTAAGACCGTGACAGGATTAGACTGTCCAGGCTGTGGATCTCAGCGAGCATTGCATTATTTCCTACATGGAGATATCAAGACAAGCTTTACCCAGAATCCATTGCTATTTTTCATCTTGCCTTATATTGTAGGTGGGTATTATTTACATTACCATCCGTCACCAAGTTTAAGAGAATTGAAGTTAAGGAAGACATTGTATGGATACCATGCAATCTATGTATTAGTTATATTGATTGTGCTATTCACTATTCTCCGAAACACAATCTAATTGCAAAATAAATTATTGAAGTAATAAAAAAAGGGCATTTGAAAAATCAAATGCCCTTTTGTAATATATGTGTATGATGATTACATCATGCCACCCATACCACCACCCATTGCTGGAGCAGCAGCCGGAGAATCTTCGATTTCGTCAGCTAATACACACTCGGTAGTCAATAACATTGAAGCTACTGAAGCTGCATTTTCTAAAGCTACACGTGATACTTTCGTAGGATCTATAACACCTGCACCGATTAAGTTTTCGAATACATCAGTACGTGCATTGTAACCGAAGTCAGCACTACCTTCTTTCACTTTTTGAACTATTACAGCTCCTTCGATACCTGCATTGAAACAGATTTGACGTAAAGGCTCTTCGATAGCACGTTTGATGATATCAATACCGATGTTCTCATCTTCGTTAACACCTTTCAGATCTTTTAACGCTTCTGTAGCACGGATGAAAGCAACACCACCACCAGCTACGATACCTTCTTCTACAGCTGCGCGAGTAGCGTGCAATGCATCGTCAACACGGTCTTTCTTCTCTTTCATCTCTACTTCTGTAGTAGCACCTACATATAATACTGCTACACCACCAGATAATTTAGCAAGACGCTCTTGTAATTTTTCACGGTCGTAGTCTGAAGTAGTAGTCTCAATTTGAGAACGGATTTGAGCCACTCGAGCCTTGATTTGCTCTGCATCACCAGCACCATTGATTACAGTAGTATTATCTTTATCAATAACTACTTTCTCAGCTTGACCTAAGTATTCTAATTCTGCATTTTCTAATTTGTAACCTCTTTCTTCAGAGATAACTGTACCACCAGTTAAGATAGCGATATCTTCTAACATAGCTTTACGACGGTCACCGAAACCTGGCGCTTTAACAGCTGCTACTTTCAATGAACCACGGATTTTGTTAACTACTAATGTAGCTAAAGCTTCTCCATCTAAATCTTCAGCAATAATTAATAATGGTTTACCAGTCTGAACTTGTTTTTCCAAGATTGGCAACAACTCTTTCATGTTGCTGATTTTCTTGTCATAGATCAAAATGTACGGGTTTTCTAATTCCGCTTCCATTTTGTCTGAATTTGTAACGAAGTAAGGTGATAAGTAACCACGGTCAAATTGCATACCTTCAACAGTTTTTACTTCTGTCTCCGTACCTTTTGCTTCTTCAACAGTGATAACACCATCGTTACCAACTTTTTGCATAGCTTCAGCGATTAATGAACCAATGATCTCGTCATTGTTTGCTGAAATTGAAGCCACTTGCTTGATTTTATTATTGTCTTGACCTACAGTTTGAGATTGCTCCTTCAAGTTAGCTACAACAGCAGCAACTGCTTTATCAATACCACGTTTAAGATCCATTGGGTTAGCACCAGCTGCTACAGATTTAATACCTGGCGCAACGATAGCTTGAGCTAATACAGTAGCAGTAGTTGTACCATCACCTGCTTGATCAGCTGTTTTAGAAGCAACTTCTTTTACCATTTGAGCACCCATGTTCTCAATCGCATCTTTCAATTCGATTTCTTTAGCAACCGTTACACCATCTTTGGTAATAGCTGGAGAACCGAATTTTTTCTCGATGATTACGTTACGACCTTTAGGACCTAAAGTTACTTTTACTGCATTCGCTAATGTATCAACACCTTTTTTAAGTGCTTCACGAGCTTCAACATTATATTTTACTTGTTTTGACATGTTACTTTAATATTTTAACGATTAGGATGATTAATTACCTATTCTGAATGTTAGACTTAAATTAATTTAAATTAAATAACTGCGTAAATATCAGCCTCACGCATGATCAAATACTCTTTACCTTCGTAAGTGATTTCAGTTCCAGCGTATTTACCATATAAAACTTTGTCACCAACTTGTACTGTCAATGGTTCTTCTGGCTTACCAGTACCCACAGCTACGATCGTACCTTGAGATGGTTTTTCTTTAGCCGTATCAGGGATATAGATAC
Organism: Sphingobacterium sp.; assembly: GCA_045629405.1. Lineage (GTDB taxonomy): Bacteria > Bacteroidota > Bacteroidia > Sphingobacteriales > Sphingobacteriaceae > Sphingobacterium. The sequence continues at coordinate 4,019 of JAZQRD010000160.1, forward strand.
CTGAAGCTGTTTTTTCTTCTGCTGGAGCAGCTTCCACTACTACTCTGTCTCCGATAGGTTTAATGTTTAATGCCATAATTTTATATTGTTTTTAATATTTATAATAGATTTTTAATGATACACCTAGTATCTATCAGCAACTATGCCAAAGCAAAAAGTTCATTAAACATTGCCATTTTTTCACTTTTTGACAGAGAATAACAGCACCATACTGACACAGTATAATGTCATGATGACAGCATAAAAAAAGCCCCACAAATGTGGAGCTCTAATATTTTTTTGAATCTAGCTAGATTAATTAGCAGAATCAGCCGGTGCAGTTGGAACTGCCGTAGCTGGCGCATTTGTGTTATTCAAATTCAAAGGTGCAGATTGTACTGGCGCTTCGATTTGATCAGATAAACCACCCGCAACTGATGACGAAGGTCCCGAAATGTTAATAGCTAAACATAATACGATCAATACAATAGCTAATGACCAAGTACCTTTTTCTAAAAAGTCACCTGTACGTTGTACGCCCATTAGATTACTTCCTCCAGCAAATCCTGATGATAAACCACCTCCTTTAGGGTTTTGTATTAGCACAAAAAATGCTAAAATAACACTTACCAAAATAATCAGGATGATAAATAATGTTGTCATTTCTTTTATATAATTATACGTTCTTTTCTAATTCTTGAATTCGGTGCACAAAGTACGATTTTTTTTCTGGATATTTCAAAATTAATTTCTTAAACACCTCAATGGATTTAAGGAATAAACCTTGATCTTCATATATCTTAGCCAAAGTTTCGGTGACTAATACGTAGTTATCCTCAGCACTCTGACGAGCCATATTCTCGTTATTCAGATTGGCTGGCGCTGGAGGCTGAATAATAGGTTCCTCTTTAATAAAACGCTCAATAATCGGATCACTTTTCTTTGGTATAGCTGGTTCGATTTCACGTTTTAAAACCTCTTCGCTAAGCTTAGACTCTGGATCTTGAAGATGTATAATATTTTCTTTGATCTGTTGATCAAGAACGGTTTTCTCAGCTTCGTTCAAATACACTGGAGCGATATCTCTAAAAGGAGCATACGACATAGCAAATGGCTGATACGTATCAGCATATTCCAATCGAGTCTTGTGTAGCCACCATCTGAAGCTATACGGCATCAAATCGTCATTATAGAGACTTATATTATCACGTTCAGCCTTGCCTTCATCTTCAAATTGCCCTTCAGGTTCTTGTTCAATAATTTCTTGTGAGTCTTCTTCTTTACTTTTTCTATCAAACAGGAAGTAATCGCCAGAGATTCCAACAGATTGTAACATCACGTCTAACTCATCTGCATGTTCATCTTCTGCATTAGTTTGTTCATTGTGCATGATAGATGCTTGCTCTTCACTCAACATTTCTTCAGATTGATGATGCGATGATACATTATCGAAGTCAAAGTTAATGATTGGAATTGAGTTTTCTTTTGGAGCATCTTCCTGAAGAACCGCACTTTCAACAACAGCATTAGATTCATGTAGATCCAGTCCATCATCATTAGTCGTGTCTAATATAGAAATCTGTTCTTCCTCAACTTTATTTAATTCCACATAAGGAATATATCCATCTTGTTCAGGTGTCAACTCTTCAATAAACTCAACAGGTTTGTTTACGAAATCACACAGCCAACTTGAGTTTGGTGCATACAGTAATGCTAATTCCTTATTAGGACTATCCTCATGCAACAACTTTTTACGTCTCTCATACGCAAAAAGTAATGGTTGTGAATATGGATAACGAACAATAATATTAAGTAGATCTTCTTCAGACAACTGAGAAGGATCTTCCAAAGCTTGCTTATACAGTGAGAAATATGCCGTATCTGAATTTACCATTGGACTCATCATATTACCAGTT